>CAZRYI010000307.1:0-2787 GCA_964604255.1 uncultured Nitrospirota bacterium | reverse complement strand
GGGGGACTCCAGGTCAGGTCATGCGATTTGAACTGCTTCCGCGCAAAAGCAGCTCAAACATCCGAACAAAGGGGGGACGGATGGATCATCTGCTGGGAGTCCCCCCCGGGTCATCGGGATAGGGAAGATTGTCATGGATTGGAAACGTCAGGTTTTTGGAAAGCGTGGAGAGCACCTTCCGGGTAATATTTTCGCCGGGAAGTTTTTTTGCGACCTTTTGTTTGGGATAGCCTTTTTTAGATAAATACCAACTCCAAACATGGAGCTGGTTTGGTGAATGCCATATCGGAATCAATTTGTCGTTCATGTGTTAATTATAGCGGCAAAAATGCACTGTTTTATTCCAGACATAAGTTCTGGATATCGACAGACTTAAAAGTCGTTCTTAGAAAGAAAACAAGGGAAATATCCTGATAAGTGCGTGCCCCCCCTTAATCCCCCCCCGTTAAAACAGGGGGGAGATCTTTGAGATCAAATTCCCTCCCCTGCGAAGCGGGGGAGGGTTAGGGAGGGGGCCCAGAAGGTGGGGGTAGTTTTTACTGACTGTGGATAGTGAAACGCTGGAGACTTTTTCCGCCTTTTCCATCACTGACTTCGACGGCGACTTCTGCTTTTCCCTGGGGCAGCGGGAGAATAAGCCATGTGAGTTCGCCCGAGTGGACATCAAGCACCATGTCTGATGGCCCTTGAAGCAGGGCATACGTTGTTAAATCGTTGTCAGGATCGACCGATTCGACCTGATAAATAAATTCGTCCTGACCAATATTTGAGGGTGGACTGGAAGTAATGATCGGCGGTTTGTTTGCAACCGCGACCATCTGACTCGCGACAGGCAGACTTTTTGAATAAGCATCACGCGCTGTCACAATAACGGTGACACGATCCGCGCTTTTGAGCAGGCCGACTGCCAGTCGGTCTGAGTTGTTTTCTGAGAGATATTTTCCGTTAACATGCCACTGATAGTCGTAGAGCAGCATGTCGTCATCCGGGTCAAATCCTTTGGCGCTGGCATAAAGTGCCTCACCGACTTTCGGCTCACTCGGACTCAAAACAACCTTTAAAATACTGGGTTGATTATTACGAATTTTGATCGAAGCACTTTCCACGCTGGCACCCGCCAATGTGCCATCAAAGGGCGTGACTTCAACCGAAACCACATCTCCCTGTTGATAGGTGTTGAGCTGCAAGCGCTTCGTTTCTGCAACGATTTTTTGATTGACCCGCCAACGATATTGATAGCTGATGGGTTCGGCGGAAGTGCCCGAAGTATCCATCGTTTCGGTTTGAACTGAGAGTTGTGATTGGCGATCTGGATTGTGTGGCACGATTAAAACGCGTTTCAATCTGGGTGCCTGACGTGCTGTTTCTGCCGGTGCGGAAAGAACTAGCAGAGGATCATCCGAGCCAAACCCACCCCCCAGCAGCCAGATGCCGCTGAGGCCCAGCACGAGTGCCATAGAGATACCGAATTGTTTTTTCAAAATGACGCCTCCTTCATGAGAGATTCCCAAACAATCTGGCAGCCTATTCCGGTTTTTCCAGAAAAACACGGGTGCCCTGGCGAATCGAAGACTCGACACCGACATCCTTAATCTGAACAATTTCTCCCGTGCTGCTCTGCACGAGCCCTGTGATCGTATTGTCGCTGACAACAACATTCACTTTTGAGGCAACACCCTGGCCCAACTCTTTTCTGCGTATCACGGTTGTGCCCTCCAGGCCGAGTCCACCGACGACATCGCCATTTTCGTCTTTCGCAGGAGATGCCGCTCCTGTTTGAAAGTTTAAGGCAAAGACGGCATTGGTACCCTGAGGGACGCAGATATCTGTACCGGGTGTATGTGTTGTCGCGCCGACAATGCCGCCGATGATGGTGGATTCATGCAGTACTCGCTCTCCGCTGAGCAGGTCAATGAACCAACCGCCTTTTTCCGCCGTCGTGCTATTCATCACATTATTGATGAGTGCATTCAGTGTTGAGGCCCCGCACGATGAACAACTCAGCGTTTCATCTTGGTTAACAACAATATCAGTCGAATCTAGAAGCGACGAGGCGACAAGCGTTCCGGTACAACTTGCTTTCCAGTTTCGAGTTGAGAGATCCCAACAGCCACTTGAAAAAGACTCCTTAACGCCGAAGAAGCTCTGTTGACTGGTATCGCTTTGATCACTGGAAGGCCCGACACTGAAAAAGCGGCCCGTGCCGAAATAAACCCAGAACTTTCCGTCAGTCCCCATTGTGGCAGTGGGTTTCACCAGGACTGGTTTACCTGGGTCATAGAGTTTTGAAAGCTGCCAGTTGGAAGGATCCTGACTACCGTAACTCAAAAGCCGATAGACACTGCCCGTCCACCCTGAACCGGTATCATTGGTTTTTCCGATATAGGTCACATCGGTGATATAGTTTTTTGGCATGTCAAAAACAACAGGATCGCCCATAAAGGACTTGTTTTCGCTACCGACGTCTCGCTTGTCAATGGCGGTGCCGTCTCTCAGATCAATCGCGTAGAGCTGCGATTTTTCAGTGATGCTTGAGCCGAATTTATTGTCCGCGCTTGCGGCCTCTCTTCTGCCGTCATAAGTACTCGGACCGGAGCCGAAAACCCCGTACCAGGTGTCTTTGTCATAGCGTGTAATTGCGGGCCAACTCGTGGTAAAACCCAGATCATCGTCGGTGTAAACCCACAGGAGTGTCGGGTCTGACTCCGGGTCGGTGATGTCGAGTGCAAAATAGGCCGAGCGAAAGCGGTCTTCTCCCGTATCGGTGGTATCGCCATCGCCATTAAG
>CAZRYI010000306.1:0-2787 GCA_964604255.1 uncultured Nitrospirota bacterium | reverse complement strand
TTTCCTATTTAGAAAAAATAGACTTGCTCAACGACCATAAGTTTATTCGTCAATGGTCTCGCTTCCGATTGGATCTTCACGGTTTCGGTCCGATTCGCCTGCGTCGAGAACTCAGGGAAAAGGGGCTTCCTACGGATGAAGTCGATTTATTTGTCAACACACTTTCAGATGAATGGTCACCTGAAATTTTGGCTGAGACGGTACTTTTGAGGCGATACAAAGATCTCATGTTACTGCAAACACCGAAAAATCGTCGTCGTGCTTTTGATTTTTTGCAGCGGAAAGGGCATTCAAAAACCGTCATATTTGCCGTCTTTAAAAAACTCGATATTATGTAAATTAAAGCAGTCTGCTCAACTTTCTATTGAAGAGTTAAGGCCCATCTTGTTACAATTCCTCTTTCCCCCTGTCATAGTTACAAAGGAACAAATTCCCTAAAAATGTCTGCACGATCCAAACGCACAATTATTTTATTCCGCCGTTACGGCTACGCCCTTTTTAACCTTATTACCCTTTCAGAAGAAAGAACCCTGGCAATTCTGGCAGTGCTGGTGGGTTTGACTTCCGGTATCAGCGCCTTTGTTTTTAAACATATGATTGACGGTGTGCATCACTTTTGCTGTGCTTCAGAGGTTTCTGAAGCTGTCTTCACCGGCCAGTGGTATCGCATGGTGCTGCCTGCAATCGGCGGATTACTCGGCGGTCTGGTCATCTATTACTTTGCCAAAGAAGCAAAAGGCCACGGTGTGCCGGAAGCGATTTATACCTTGCGTAAACGGGGAGGGAAGGGGCGACCGCGTGTTGTCCTGGTGAAATCGATTGCCTCGGCGCTTACAATTGGTACCGGCGGATCGGCGGGGACGGAGGGACCGATTATTCAGATCGGGGCTGCTGTCGGCTCATCCGTCGGACAATGGTTTAAAGTCTCCCCACGCTACCTCAAAACCCTGGCGGCGGCAGGTGCAGCCGGGGGCATGGCCGCAGTGTTTAATGCACCCATTGCAGCGGTGATTTTTGCAATGGAGGTCTTGCTCCGGGAATTCACAACCCAGGCTTTTTCAATGGTTGTTTTTGCTTCTGTCATTGCCTCAGTTACATCTCATATCCTACTGGGCAATAATACCTTTTTGCCGACACCTTCTTTTGGCATTGAGCATCCGGCAGAACTCGGTCTTTATTTTATTCTCGCGATCATCGCCGCCCCGATTGCAAGCCTTTTTTCAAGGACATTACTTTGGGCTGAAGAATTTGCCGAACGATGGACAAAAATCCCCGATCCGGTCAAACCGATGATCGGGGGATTTATCGTTGGCACCATCGGTCTTTTTATCCCGATGATTCTGGGGGCAGGCTATTTTGAATTGACAGCCCTGCTTTCCCCGGAAGGGGCCAGTTCTTGGGGAATGTTGCTGCTCTTTTCCCTTGTGGTGGGTAAGATTATTACCACCTCAATCACCCTGGGTTCAGGGGGTTCTGGCGGTATTTTAATGCCATCTCTTTTTATTGGCGCAATGATCGGCAGCCTCTTTGGAGAGTTTGCCCAAACGATCTTTCCAAATATTGCCCCGTCCGGCGCTTATGCCCTGGTTGGCATGGGCTTGATTTTTTCAGTGGTTGCCAACGCACCGGTCACAGCCATTGTCATGATGTTTGAAATTACGCAGGATTACCGCATTGTGCTGCCTCTGATGTTTTCGGTGACCGTCACCATGCTCATGGCCAATCAAATGGGTGAAATCGGTATCTATGCCCGCGTTCTGTTAAAACGAGGACTGAACCTGAGTGGAGGAGATACACAGGATCCGGTCATGAGCATCACTGCCTCAGAGGTGATGGTGAAAAATGTCGAGATTGTCTGGGAAAACATGACCATTGATAAACTCACGCAGTTTATTGAAAAAAGTCACCACATCGGCTTTCCGGTTGTGAATGCCTTGGGAGAACTCACAGGCATGGTGACCTATGCCGAAATTCATAAAGCAGTTCAGGACAAGCTTGATACAGAAAATATTCTAATTGATCAAATCATGCGAAGGGATATCCCCCTGGTTCACCCCGAAGATGTGCTGGTTGATGTTGTGAAAAAGATGCAAGAAAGTCACACCGACCGAGTTGCTGTTGTCGATGTGGAACAGCCAAAACGTTTGATTGGTTTGATTACACGCTCTAATATTATGGCAGCCTACCAACCCGAATCACCTTAATCTTCAGTCTATCACCTCTGTTGCAATGTTCTCACATCTGTTATACTGCGCCGTTTTTTGTAGATTTTACCGCTTTTAAGGAGGTTTCATGAGCAAGGTTTATCAGATTGCTGTTTTTGTCGTTTCTTTGGTTTTTTCTTTTGCTTCGCAAGTACAAGCCCTAGAATTCGATGCAAAATCAGTTTCAGTCCTCGGCGCACCCAATGTTCAGACCCGGAGTTCAATAGAAGCCACTTACAATGTGGAGCTTGATAACAATCAAAAAATCACAAACCGCCTGACGATTTTAAAAGAGGATGGAAAATACTATTGGCAGAGCCGAGATCGAAGGGCGCTGGTCTATACAAAAATGAAGGGTTTTGATCTATTTACCGACCCAAAAACAGGTGGTTATATTAAAATTGTTCTACAACCAGACGATAGATTGGTCTATATGGAACACATTTCCAATAAAGATCTAAATTCTTTTACCTACTGGGGTGTTTTGAGCTTCTACAAACCATAGCCGGGAAATATCGACATTTAACTGTAGCGGCGGAGGGACTTGAACCCCCGACAAAGTGATTATGATTCACCTGCTCTG
>CAZRYI010000305.1:0-2788 GCA_964604255.1 uncultured Nitrospirota bacterium | reverse complement strand
TTGAGGAGCGCTATTCGTTTCAGCCGCCGCAGCGTCGTTCCTTGCTTTTATTTTTTTCCTTAGTTTTCTGAGGTGTCGGATATTCGCGAGCAATTTTTCTACTTCGGGGAAATGAGGTCTTCGTTCCAGCAATTTTACAAAATTTTCTTCTGCTTTTTCAAACTTTCCTGAATCATTATAAACATATCCGAGATGGTAATAGGCTTCCCAGTTTGCGGGGTCAAGCGGAATGGATTTTTCTAAAAACATCGCCGCCCGTTCTCGTTGTCCACTCCAATTTAAGGCATAACCCAGAAGCTGATAGGCTTTGTAGTTGGGGCGATGGTCGACAATGGGTTCTAATATTGAAATACCATTAGCGTATTGTCCTGCCACATTTAAATCTCCAGCGATATTTAGGGCAAAGATGTCGTCATCAGGATAAATCTCCAAATAATCATGCGTGGCAGAAGTGGCCTCTTTCCACCTTTCTCGATCAATGTAAAACCGGATTAAATCTCTCCAGGCCTCGGAGGCAGTAGGTGTTAGCGCAAGTGTTTTTTTGCTATAAACCTCAATATTTTTTTCAATGCTGGCGACCCAAGGAAGGCCAAAATATCCAGGGTAAGTGACCACCAGCACTTCCTCCCCACCCCAAAGGCGATACTGCTCTTTTGTATTTAAGAAGAAGCGAATTTTCTTTTCCGAATCAGAAAAAACCAGTGTTGCCAATCGATAAGGAATCGGTAGGTCCAAATGCCATTCTCCCGCAGAAATCGATTCAATTTTTGCAGGTCGGTCAATCGGTGGCGCGACATCAAGCAAACCGTTTGCAAGTAGAAAAAGGCTGTAATAAACAAAAATACGGATGAGCAGTTTTGTCCCCCATTCTATTCGGTTAAGCATTTTTCTGAACGGAGTATGAATGAACAGGCCAGGAAAATATTCGTTGATCAAAATAAAAAGACTTAAAGCCGCCAGGGCAATACCGACCCACGGGACGACAAAGGAAAGGGATGCACCCAAAACCCGATATTTTATTTGGACACTTAAGGCCCAGAGGCAAAGAGAGGTGACAAGGACTTTTTCAAGATGGATAGATGCAAAAAACTTAAACATCCGATTTCTTTTTAAATATCCGTCCTTGCCTTTTTTCATTGTGCTTCTAAATTTCTCAGGGTGTACACCAATAGATTTCCAGCATAGATATTTCTGGGGTCATCAGAGAGGATGCGTTTTAAGCAAGTTGCTGCTTTTTCAAATTGAGAGACATGATGGTAAAGGGTACAGAGGTTCAGGCTTTGGGAATCGCTTTTGTATCCATAAAAGAATGCTTTTTCAAGTGCTTCGATGGCCTCTAAAAACTGTTTTGTGTTGTTGTACAAAAGACTCAAACCAACATAAGCTTGTGGCCTACGATCATTGATTGAAAGGGCTGCTTGGAATGCATGACGTGCATCCTCCAATTGTTCCAATTTGAGATAGGAATATCCCAGCCCTTCATAGAGCGATGGATTGCCTGGGTAAAAAACAAGCCCCTTTTTGTAGTGTTGCGCCGCCTTCTCAGCTTTTCCGATAAACCTTAAATAGTATGCTGCTGTCTTGATGAGATTGATATCTTCAGGGTTTTCTTCCAACAATTGTTCCGTAAAAACAAGCGCCTGATAATAATCACCAAGCTTATCTGCAAGAAAATGTTGATAGAATTGAATATAAAAATAATCTTTTGGCGCTGATTCATATGCTGTTTTAATCACTTCGTATTCTTTGGCTAGATCACCTCGGTCAGAATAAATCTGAGACATGCGACGGTAAGCTTCCGCATAATCAGGACGAATTTTAATCGCGTTCCAGTAAGCGGAAAGGGCGCGTTCGACTTTTCTCTCTTTGTGAAACACAATCCCCATTGTTAAGTGAGCCGATTCAGAATGACGATTATTTGCGATTCCTTTTTTTGCAAAAACGAGGGCTTGTCGTGCATTGGTATTATCAAAGATTCTGAGGTAACGAAAATAGTGTGCCAGCAACGTATGATATTGCTCACTATCGGGTGCTTCAAGTAAGTCACCCGTCATTGCAAGTACCCAAAAAAATGATGTGATCCTGCTTTCAATTCGATAGTGTCTCAGGGCACGATTCATGAGATCAATCGCTTCTCCATCTCTACCGGCACGCGCCTGAACAAGGGATGAAAGCAGCAAGGCATCAAATTGATCTCGGTGATTTTCAAGAACACGATTGAACCAGGCCTGCGCCACATCATCTTTTTTATTTGCTAACGCCACTTCTCCCAGGGTGAGCGCGGCATTCATTTCATTTTGACCTTTTTCCAGATCTGACTTTGCGATCATTTCGGCGGAGAAAAGGTCTCCCTGAAGTAGAGCATTTAAGGCCGGGTCATTCCTTTCTTCCCAGTCATCTGTTTTTATGAAATGAGCGCGATAAGCCTCTGCTGCGGCCTTGTAATTTCCGGTTTCATAAAATAAAAGACCTTGCATCCCCTGAAAAGATTCAGGAAAAAATCGATCATCCATTTGAGTGAAGTGCCGGTGTACTTTTACCCAGAAAATCACGACAAGGATTGCCAGAAAAATCTGCCAGTTTTTACTGATGCGAAACGCCTTCATTTTAAGGAAACCCTGATAAGTCCTTCTCTCTAGGTGAGGGGGATTTTTTTCAGGAATTACTGGTTCGGGTGGCCGAAGTCGTAGAGAAATTCGGAGAGGGCGTCATCGCGTTTTTTAGGGTTTTTATGGACGGCTTTTTCCAATGTACCATCCAAGCAAAGCGGGATGTGTTGATATCACCC
>CAZRYI010000304.1:0-2790 GCA_964604255.1 uncultured Nitrospirota bacterium | reverse complement strand
TTCCGCACCGTTTTCCAGTAGAAGCTGCCGTTTCAGTTTTGCTTCAAAAAAAAGCCCGGAAGATTCAAACAATTTTTTGAGTTGTTCACCCGAGAGTCCCGCCATATTTTGCATGAAGGAGTCCAGTACCGATAGATCGGGTAACAACTTCCGAATCGGTGCAGGTAAGTGTTTCAATTGCATTAGAATGCGATTGATCTCTGCCGCATTCAAAGTGCTGCCCGAGAAACCTTGCAGGATTTTCGCAAGTTCCTGCTCGAGAGAAACGGCTCCCGAAACGAGGCCCAATCGTTTTAAACGGATTTGTCCTGCCGCCAAGGCCACCTGAAAGCGGATGATGTCACCGGGGCTCAGTGGAATTTCTGTTTTGGCTTCAATGTTTTGATTTTTTAATTGAATCAGAATGGTGCTTGCGGAAAGACGCTTCAGGACTTTTCCCTCAACAATCTCTCCCGCTTTCAGTGCAAGTTTTTTCCCGGCAGGGAGCAAAAGTGATGCACTTTTTGACAGTTTTGAAAGGCCTGGAAAATCCACTTTGTCCGCTCTGTACTACAGTTCCAAAGCCGCTCCGTTTTTCCGAAGCCACAAGTATGCTTGTTGATAGTCGGGCAATATTTTCTCGACTTCGCCCCAAAAATATCGTGAATGGTTCATATGGATTAAATGGGCCAGCTCATGCACCACGATGTAGTCCAGGACAAATTTCGGCAGCATGAGGCATTTCCACGCGAAATTAAGGTTGCCCTTTGACGAGCAAGAAGCCCAACGGGTTCGTGCATTTGACATGCGAATTTTTTTGGCTGTAACACCCATCAGTGCTTGAAAGTGCGCCACACGCGCTGCAATCACATCAATGCCATGTTCCCTATAAAAAGTGAGAAATGCCAATCGGGCCTTTGATGACGTGCTGTGTTCAGCGCTTAAGTGAAAAACATCTTCATTTAGCAGGAGAGGAATATGCTGAGCTGGCACAATTTTTAAAGTATGGGATTTTCCTAAGTAGAGAGCGGTCGCGCCATCCACATATCGCCGTGCTGTTTTTTTTGTATTACGTGCCTGCCATGCATTCAGATGCCGATTGATCCATGCGATTTTTCGATCAATAAAACTTTCAACAGTTTTAATCGCCATGCGATTTGGCACACGGATAGAAACCTCCCCATCGCGGTTGATTTGAATACAGGCCGTCTTGCGAGCACTGCGCTTCAGGCTGTAGTGGATGTTTTTGTAAGCGCGTTTGTTTTCCAGGCGTCACCTTCCTCAAGCAGGTTTCTTGAGGAAAAATAAAGCATCAGCAGACAAAGTTTCAAGTTCTTCCAAATAATTGTAAAGTTTCGGGTGTTTTTGCTTCATACCAAGGAATTCGAGACCGAAGACATATTTTGCGACTTCACCTTCAACCTCCTTCATCCAGCAAACTCTTCCCTCCAATGTTTCCGCAATGACACCTCGGTCACGCTTGGTCAATTTAATTTTGACTAAGAGCGTGGCATCTTTTTCGAACTGCCGACTGACATAAGCTCCCATGCCCGATTTAGAAATATCCTTCACAAAAACCATTGTTAAATGCTGAAGACCACTGGCTGTCACAAGTTCCACAGTCGCAATCGGGATTTTAAAACGCTTCTGCCCATCTCCATTTGTTTTGTTATCAGCCTGACCAATCGGGATCCTAAAATGTTTCCGCTGATTTTCCATCATCTCACCTCAAAGAAAGTCTGTACCTAAAACAAATGAACATCGGATGTTTCTTCGGTACTGGAAGGATCAGATGTCTTTTTGTCCGATGCATCAATTTGATACTGTTGAACCAGCAGCCACAAGGTGGTCGCCATTTCAGAGAGTTCAGAGGCCGCCGTTTCTGTATCAGACGCGCCTCCCGCCACATCTGAAGCGGCATTCGCCACTTGAGAGATGCTTTGAGAAATTTGAGAGGTACCCCCTGCTGCGCTTGAGAGATTATCGGCAATGCCGTTCACCACACAACTCTGTTCTTCCACGGCAGCAGCAATCATCGACTGAAGGTCATTCACTTCAATAATGACCGAGCTGATTTTCCCAATCACTTCAACCGCCTTTTCCGTATCCCCTTGAATGTTCCCGATCTTCGTCTCAATCTCTTCGGCAGCTCGGGTCGTTTCCTGAGAAAGCTGTTTGACTTCATTTGCAACCACGGCAAAACCTTTGCCTGCTTTTCCGGCTCGGGCCGCTTCAATAGTGGCATTCAAGGCAAGTAAGTTGGTTTGATCCGCCAGTCCGGTAATCACCTCAATCACGTGTTTAATTTCTTTGTTGTTGCGATCCAACTGCGTCATGATGGCATTTGTTTCTTCCGCCATTGTTGCGGCCGAGGTGGCAACAATGGAGGCCTTGGAGGAACTCTCAGCAATTTCTTTAATACTGATCCGCATCTCTTCAAAAGATGTCGTCACTTCCTGAACACTACTGTTGATTTGCTCTGCGGTATTCGAAGCGACAGTGGCCTGTGTAGAGGACTGTTTAGCATTTGTCCCCATGGATCGGCTGACCGCAGTGAGTGTTTCTGATGAACCGGCCAGAGTCTGAGATTGGCCACCTATCGTACGAATGTTACCCTTTAACGTAGAAAGGAAGCTTGAAAGCCCTTCACCCAGCAGACCAATCGCATCCTGTCCCTTCACGCTGATCTCCTGCGTCAGGTCTCCTTTTGTCGCACCATCAACGACCTGGAGGATACTGTCTACCTTGTCTTGAAGTACTGCGGCCTGTTCTTTCTCTCTTTCACCTGATTGTTGTACTTTTTCCATGGCA
>CAZRYI010000303.1:0-2791 GCA_964604255.1 uncultured Nitrospirota bacterium | reverse complement strand
AAAAAAAACGGTGAGTGTCTCTGCTGCGCCCGCGTCTAAGAGCAGTGCTCAGTCTGTCCTTCCTGATGAATCGAAGAGCGTTCCCAGTGCTACGTCCTACTTCCATACCATGCTTGGCCTTCAATTTGAAGCAGAGCGAACTCTTGGCACGGCGCGAGAAAGTGATCGGCTTGCCTTGGCAGAATATCGCACTGCCTTAAGACATGACCCAAAGGCGGTCTTTCTCTTGAAGCGCGTCTCGGTGTTGCATGGTCGCCTGGGCCACAAAAAAGAGGCGCTGTTTTACGCCGAAAAAGCACGACGTCTCTACCCAAATAACGGCGAGGTTCTACTGCTCGTCGGAGATATGTACATGATGGCGGGCAATGTTAAAAAGGGACTTTATTTCTATGAACAGTCTATTCAGACAGCGCCTGATGGCAAGGAAGCCTATTTAAAAATTGCGGGAATTTACGCTGACAAACGAGATTTTAAAACCGCCGAGGCAATGATCAAAAAAGGTCTGAGTTCTGGGCTGCCGACACCCATGGCCTATTATTACCTGGGCAGGCTTGCTGTCGAACGCGGAAAACTGGATGAGGGGATCAATTATTTTCGGCAGTCGCTTACCTTAAACCCCTATTTTGAACCGGCTCATCTTTCCATTGCGGCGATCTTGGAACGTCAGAAAAAAGAAAAAGAAGCCATCAAGGTTTACAAAAATGTCATCAAGCGGATAAACCCGGGAAACCAACAGGCCATGTCCCGCTTGATCCAGCTCTTAATTCGCAACCGCTCTTTAAACGAGGCCTTAAACCTTCTGGATCGGCTTTCGGCTGAAAATCCGGCCAACCTGGATATCTCACTACAGAAGGCGCATGTGCTGGTTCAGAAAAAAGCTTTTGGCGAAGCAATTGCCGTTTTATTGCCGGTTGTTAAAGCGCGCCCAAAAAACCTACGACTTCAAATCTATCTGGCAACGCTCTATGAAGAAAACAGCGAGGTGAATGAGGCGGTTACTGCTTACCAAGCTGTTTTGGAGCAAAATCCAGATGCCTACGATGTGAGAATTCGCCTGGGTTACCTTTATTTTTATCGCTTGAAAAATATTTCTGATGCCCTTGTTCAGGGGGAATTTGCAAAAGAAATCGACCCGAAACGTGCGGAGTCCTACCTCTTTACAGGTTTAGTGCTTCATGATGCAAAGCGTTATGAAGATGCAGTTGATATTTTTTTGGATGGTATTGAAGTGAGGCCGTCATTACCGAACCTACATTTTCATCTTGGGGCCGCCCTGGATAAATTGAATCAGTTTGACGAAATGGTTCTGGCCATGAAAAAAACAATCGAATTGGATGGAAAACATGCGAACGCCTTAAATTATCTAGGTTATACCTATGCCGATAAGGGGGTAGAACTTGATCAAGCGATTAGTCTGATCAAACGCGCGCTGGCGATCCGTCCAAACGATGGTTATTTTATTGATAGTCTCGCCTGGGCCTATTACAAAAAAGGAAGGTTTCAGGAGGCACTTGACCTGCTGCACAAGGCTGTCTCCGCTGTGCCGGATGACCCTGTTATTCATGAACATTTAGGGGAAGTCCATCTTAAAAATAAAGACAGTGAGCTTGCCAGAAAAGCATGGGAACGCTCATTGGCCCTCAACCCTGAAAATGATGCGCTGATCACCCGCTTCAGGGAAGCCGGTTTTGGGACACCGGTCATCAAAGGCATCCCGCAAAGAATCAATAATCTCTCCTCAGACCTCCCTGTGGTGATCCTGAAGTAGGCTGATTGTCGGGCTTCGTTTATAGAACATCTGAAATGAATATAAATAATGCCAAAGGCTTTACCTTGACTGAACTCATGGTGATTGTTTCCATCGTGCTGGTACTTGCCGCAATCGCTATTCCTAATTATTCCAGTTCCATCGCCCGCTCAGAGCAGGCCGAGGCAAAAGAAAAACTCGCTGAAATTTACGTCAAAATGATGTCTTTTGAGCCGTCGAACGCTTTGAACGGGTTTGAGGATGCCACCCTAGTAGGTATCGGATTTAATCCACCGGATAGCCCACACTACAGCTACAGTCTTTCGACGACGACAGCCAGGTTTTCAGCACGTGCCGAAGGCATTGTCGGTAGAGTGCTTGGCGATGTATGGAAAGTGAATGAAGTTCAAAAAGTACCTTTTGATGATGATGAGGATCGTTTTGATCAGTAGCACTTACTTGAACAAAAATTGTTACTTTACGATTAGGAATAGAACATTTTTTTGTAAAAATTTAAGAATAAAAGGCATGTATTCAATATAACTTATTGATAAATAACGAGTTGTTTTCTGAATATAAACCCGGCACCAATTATGCAGAACGTAGAGCGTGAGCCACGAAACACTTAAAATAAAGCACTACATATAAGGAGAAAAAATCATGGTAAAAAAAATAAAGAATCAAAAAGGGTTTACATTGATTGAGTTGATGATTGTTGTGGCGATTGTCGGTATCTTGGCCGCGATTGCAATTCCCAACTTTTTGAACTATCAGGCCAGAGCACAGCAAGCTGAGGCAAAAGCCAACCTGGGTGCAATCTTCACAAATATGACCGCCTATGCAGCAGAGAGAATTGCGGGTTACACTAGTGCACAAACAGCTAACATCGGATTCAGTCTTTCAGGTTCAAACCGTTACACCTACTCAATTACAGGTGATGGTACAACGACCTTTACCGCCACTGCCGATGGAAATGCCGGAAGAGTTAGTGGCGACGAATGGACGATGGATGAGAACAAACAACTCGTCGATACGGACGATACC
>CAZRYI010000302.1:0-2794 GCA_964604255.1 uncultured Nitrospirota bacterium | reverse complement strand
TGCATAATCCGAAGTATAAAGCCTGAATAATGAACCGTCAAGAAAATATTCAGCATTTGTTAAAATCAGATTAGAGTTGTCCGGTTTTAACAAAAGTTCTCTTATTTGACACGCGAAAAAGAAAATCACATCATAGGAATCCACGATTAGGGTCGAGTATTGTAAATTTAGGAATGAGAGGCGATCTCGGTGGTTTTTACGATTTAAAAAGTTAAGGGAGTTTAAGATGACCGTTACTCAGTTGGCTAAACAGGTTGATATTTCTGCTGAAAGCGTCCGTTATTACACTCGTATCGGTCTTTTAAACCCGGATCGACAACAAGAAAACGGCTACCGGCTTTTTTCCTTTGATGATGTCAAACGACTAAAATTCATTCTTCGTGCAAAAGGGCTCGGTTTCACCCTTGCTGAGATTTCCCAAATACTGGGTCACAGTGAAGATCATGACTCACCCTGTCCGCTTGTTCGGGATCTGATCACGCGTCGCATCCATGAAAACCGCGAACGGCTTGATGCAATGGCCCATCTACAGATTCGCATGGAAAAAGCCCTCGCCCAATGGAAGACCATGCCGGACGGTACCCCCAATGGACATTCCGTTTGCCATCTCATTGAAGCAATGGACTCACACGAGGACTCGAAGAGGTGAACGAAGTAAAAGTCGCTTCAAAAAACACAAATAAAATAAATGCTTACCTGGTCATTTCAAGTATCCTTTTAGCAATCGGCATCTTCATCATGGACTTGACAATTCGCCTGGGTTTTGCCGGAGGCGTGCCTTATGTGGCTTTGGTTCTGCTTTCACTCTTTTCTACTAAGGTCAGTCTGAGTTATTGGATGGCTGTGATCGGCTCCCTCTTGACGCTCATCGGTTACTTTTTTTCATCTCCCGGAGATCAGTCCACAATTGTACTTCTCAATCGTGGACTGGCATTGGCGATGATTTGGATTACAGCCATTCTTGTGCATCAATATCGATCAGCAATCGAAACAAAACAGCTTGCTGAAGAAGCACTTCGTCAGAAAGAAATGAACACTGCATTTTCCAAATTAAATGCACAAAATCGACAGATTGTTCAAATCGAAAAGCTTTCTGCCCTGGGACTGATGATTGGTGAAATTGCCCATCAGATTAACAATCCTTTGGTTGGTGTCGTGAATATGGCGCAATTGGCTTTGCGTGAAAAAAATCTCTCGACTGACACAAAAGAATTGCTTCATGACATCCAGAATGCAGGGGAAGACTGCCGAGATTTTTTACACCAAATGATGGAATTTACCAAAATATCCTGCTTCGACCGCAAAATGACTGAAATACAGTCTCTGGTTGAAGAGACCATGACACTCTGCCAGCACAGCGCAAAAAATCCACTGCCGATCACGGCAGATATGCCGAAAGAGCCGGTTCGACTCCAAGTGGATCCCATTCTTATTCGTCATGCCCTCTTTAACCTCATTTCAAATGCGATACAGGCTGACGAAAATGGGTCTGTGACTGTGCGACTTCGTCCCCATCTTAGTGGAGAGGATGAACAAGCGGGCTGGGAACTTCTGGTTGAAGACAAAGGGCCGGGTATCGCGGAAGCTGACTTTAAAAAAATATTTGTCCCCTTTTTTACAACCCGAACCAGTGGTACTGGTTTGGGGCTGCCGCTCGTTCAACATGTGGCCATCCTGCATGGAGGAGAAGTCTCGGCTAATAACCTTCCTGAAGGTGGGGCGCAGTTTACATTTTGGATGTCAGATCAGCATGACGGAGTATTTTGATGGTAAAAATTCTGGTCGTCGATGATGACCCCTACACCCTGAAATTATTTAAGCGACTTTTTCGCAGCAAGGCCGTTGACCTAAAACTGGCCTCTAAAGCGATGGAAGCCTGGCGGTATTTTCGAGAAGGTGATTTCAACCTCATCCTGATGGATCAACGGCTGCCCGATGGTCAGGGTCTTGAAATCATCAAAGAAATGCGAGCAGAACGTCCCCTGCAAGTCGCTATTTTAATGACAGGTTTTGCCGATGTGAGTGATGCCGTCCGTGCCGTTCGGGAAGGACTCTTTGACTATCTCTGCAAACCCTTTAAAAACCTGGAAGCCTTGGAAGTCGTCATCGAAAAGGCCCTGGAATTTGATCGGGCTCACCGGGAAATCAAGCGACTCCGCGAGGCCCTCGACAAACGAAAAACGACCAGCACTCTCATTGGATGCTCTGCGGGGATGGAAAAAATGATGGGGCAAATGCGACAGATTGCCCCCCTGGATACCACCGTCCTTTTTGAGGGTGAAAGTGGTACAGGAAAAAGTCTGGTCGCAAAATACCTTCATGACTTGAGCCAGGAAGGGAAAAAAAACTTTCTCGTCGTCAACTGTGGGGGGTTGTCCGAATCACTCTTGGAGAGTGCCCTTTTTGGTTACGAACGGGGCGCGTTTACCGGTGCAATCAAAACGACATCCGGATACTTTGAAAAAGCCAATCACGGCACCCTTTTTCTGGACGAAATTTCCAATATGAGCGAAAAAATGCAATGTAGCCTGCTACAAGTGCTTCAGGAAAAAACCTTCTCCCGCTTGGGCAGTGCTGAGATACGTTCAAGTGATTTTCGTCTCATCTGTGCGACCAATAAACGACTTGCTGATGAAGTGGAGGCGGGCCGCTTTCGAGAGGATCTCTACTATCGGATCAATGTGATCACTATTGAAATCCCCCCTTTGCGGGAACGAGGGGAGGACATCATGTTGTTAGCCCTACACTTCCTGGCACAATTTAATGATCAATTTGGGAAAAAAGTCGGACCCTT
>CAZRYI010000301.1:0-2816 GCA_964604255.1 uncultured Nitrospirota bacterium | reverse complement strand
AATTTTAATCGGTGCAACATCATAGCGTGTCTTTTATCCTTATAGAGGTTGTTTTGTGTGCAAAATAACCTTGTTTCTAAGCATCCAGGTCTGACCACACAGCATATTCGTTTCCGTTGGGGTCGGTAAATTCAAGGTAGTTTATTTTCGTGTTTGTTGGTCATTGAGCCCTTAGCGTTTCTCCAAGATTTGAGCGAGTTCACTGCCTAAACGCAAAACGGATGTTTGTTGTTCTTTGTCTGCCAGACTGCCATTGGGGGTAAATGCTGTCATCGCCTGAGCAATTGCAAGTTGTTTGGGCAGCACAATCATGCCGAGATTACCCAACAACATCCTTAAAAAGACAAGCCCTCTCAGACCGCCTAATCCACCGGGGGTGGTAGACATGATTGCCGCAATTTTGCCTCGATAGGCCAGCAAGCCCGGTTCTGCTTCCGATTCACGACGAGAAGCCCAATCAATGACATTTTTTAAGAGGGGGCTAAAGGCGCTGTTGTACTCCGGGGAGGCAATCAGGAAACCATCATGCGCTACTAAGAGCTTTTTAAATTCACGGGCTTTTTCAGGCATTCCGCTCTTCGATTCCAAATCCTCGTTGAAAATTGGCATCGGGTAGTCAGCTAAATTGACCACGGTAACAATCGCACCTGCCTGCTCCGCACCCAGGGCTGCAATCGTAACGAGCTTTTGATTGAATGAATTTTTCCGGCTGCTGCCCGAAAAGGCAAGTATTTTTGGCATCACATTAACCTCTAGTGGGTGTTTCAGTCGTCAGAGCGTTCTTAATTAAAGTGTCTTTTTTAAGGCTCTATACTCAATTCCTCAACTTCCCCAAAAGCCGATAAAGGTTTGTCGAAGCGGGCTTCGTCTCCTACCGCAATGATGATGAGGCGATCAGGGTGCAGGTGTTCTTTTGCGACGCGTAGGATGTCCTCTTTTGTGACCTTTTCGACGTTGGCCCGGTATTGTTCCAGATAATCGGGTGGCAGGTCAAAGTAGGCCAGTGACATTTGTCTGCCGACGATTTGAGAGGGGCTTGAAAAAGAAAAAATGAAGGAATTTAAAAAAGCATCTTTTGCGCGTTTTAATTCAACATCCGAAACCGGCTCTTCCCGGATTTTGTTGATGTGCGAAATCATGGTCGAGATGGCTTGATGGGTGGCTTCCGTTCGGGTGGCACCATAGGCCAGAAAAAATCCGCGTTCCAGTTTTCCAGGACGAAAAACGCTGCCAACTGAATAAGCCAGGCCCTGCCGGGTTCTCACGTCCTGGAAAAGACGGTTTGTTAATCCGCCTCCGCCTAGGATGTCGTTCATAATGGAGAGGGCGTAAAAATCGGGGTTAATCTGGCGAATGCCCAGATGTCCGATGCGCACCTGTGTTTGCGGAATCTCTTTAATAATTTTATAGATGGCCCCTTTTTTCCGTTCAACAACGGGTGCAACTGCGGGAAAAGTCAGCACTTCTTTCATTGCCCACTTTGCAAAAGCTTGTTCGATTTTTGCAATCATGTCTTCTTTTTTGAAATCGCCTGTCACCCCCATAATGACGTTGTTCGGTGCAAAGTAGCGATTGTGAAAAGCAGTGAGGTCGGCTTGAGTGATGGATTCAATGGTTTCGATGGATGCGTCGCGACCGTAGGGATTATCTTTGCCGTAGAGTTGTTTCCAGAAGGCGCGTGTCGCGATGGCAGAAGCGCGGTCGTTACGACGTCGAATACCCTCTAAAATGCTGTTTTTTGCGATGGTGAGTTTTTCCGCTTCAAAGGCCGGATACATTAAAATGTCGGCAAGCAATGTCAGGCCGAAATCGAAATCTTTTTTCAAGGTGTCGAGCGAGGCGCTGCCGGATAAGGAGCCGATGCTGACGGAAAGGTGGGCGGCGATCTGATCCAGGCTTTCGTCAATTTCATCGCTCTGACGCTTCTGTGTGCCACCTGAGCGCATGACGCTGCCAGTAAGGCCCGCCAGTCCGATTTTGTCCTGAGGTTCATAAATGTCGCCCGTGCGAATCATCACCTGAAGCGAAATCAAGGGCAGTTCGTGGTCTTCAAGCAAATAAAGAATCAGCCCGTTTGATAGCACGACACGGTCGGCCTTGGGCGGTTGAAAGACAATCGGATCGAAAGTCATCGTTCTGGGATCACTTTTTTCCGGCCCGGCGATCGTGGTGACAGGGACGGAGAACAGCATAAAAGCCATCAGGATAATTTGTATTGAGGCGCGCTTCATTGTGCGTTCTCCTTTTGATCACTTGCCGTGTCCATTTTAACCAGGGTGGCAACGGTTCGATTTTTCTTGATGAAATAGGCTTTCGCGACCCGTTTGACATCCTCGGCAGTGACCTTGGAGATGGCCTCTCGATTTCTCAAAACGTATTTCCAATCATCGGCAACCGCTTCAAAATAGGCGAGCTGTGCTGCCAGACCGCTGTTGGAACGCAGGGAGCGGACTTTGGAGGCATCAATATTCGTCATCACTTTTTCTAATTCTTTTTGCGTGGGGCCGTCTTTTTTGAGCTTTTCCAGTTCTGCGTAAAGCGCGGCCTCAAGTTCCTGTGTTGTATGAGGTGCGCGAGGGGTGGCCGAGAGGGTGAAAAGGTTGGTAAATCGTGCGCCGGGGGTACTGCTACCTGCGGAAGCCGAAACGGCAATTTTTTGTTCGACGACCAGGCTTTTATAAAGCCTAGAAGTCCGGCCCATGGAAAGCAGGGCATCAATCACATCAAAAACCGCATCGTCTGCGTGATGCAGGTTGGGTTTGTGATATCCGAGCAAAAGCTGCGCATTGGCTTCTTCTTCGACTTCGACCCGTCGT
>CAZRYI010000300.1:0-2816 GCA_964604255.1 uncultured Nitrospirota bacterium | reverse complement strand
ATGCTCAGCACACTTGGTGAAATATTAGCAATTGACCAGATTGGTTTTCCGATCTTGTCGTTGATGACCTTTGTTCCGCTTGCTGCGGCGGTACTGATTGCGACGATGAAAGATGGTCAACTGATTCGTAAGATTGCCTTGCTTGCGACAGGTTTCTCTTTTCTCTTATCGGTCTTTCTGCCCCTCCTTTTTAAGGGCGAAACCGCTGACATGCAGTTTGTCGAGCAGTACAGCTGGATTGAACCCCTGGGCATTACCTATCACGTGGGAGTGGATGGCATCAGTATTCTGCTGGTGGTGCTCACGACCTTTCTTTCTGTGCTGACCCTCTTGTTTTCCTGGAAGGGCATTGACCTTTATTTTAAACAATATGTGATCTGTCTGCTCTTTCTTGAAACAACCGTACTCGGTGTATTTTGCGCGCTTGATCTCTTCCTCTTCTTCCTGTTCTGGGAGATCATGCTAATTCCCATGTATTTCTTGATCAAAACATGGGGTGGCGCGCAACGTGATTATGCTTCACTCAAGTTTGTGCTCTATACGCTCGTGGGCAGTGTTTTGATGCTCATTGGCTTTGTGATTCTCTACTTAAATCACCACGCCGTAACCGGGATCTATTCCTTTGATTTTATTGATTTGTTGACCGCCCCGCTTTCACGCACGAAACAAATCTGGGTATTTTCCCTGCTCTTTTTCGGTTTTGCCTTCAAAGTTCCGATGTTTCCTTTTCACACCTGGCTGCCCGATGCCCACGTTCAGGCCCCGACGGCAGGCAGTGTTTTGCTGGCAGGTGTGCTCTTGAAAATGGGTACTTACGGCTTTGTGCGTTTTTCCCTGCCGCTTTTACCGGAAGCCTCTATCTATTTTGTCCCGCTCATGTCCATCCTGGGAGTCATCGGCATTATCTATGGCGCGTTGCTTGCGCTGGCCCAGGATGACATTAAAAAGCTCATCGCCTATTCCTCCATCAGTCATCTTGGTTTTGTGATCCTGGGTATTTTTGCTCTGAACGACATGGGTCTACAGGGCGGGATTATTCAGATGATCAACCACGGCATCTCCACATCCGGTCTCTTTTTTGTGGTGGGCTTTCTCTACAACCGACGCCATACACGACAGATTTCAGAATACGGCGGTCTCGCAAAACAGGTGCCCATTTTGGCTGGATTTTATTTGATCATCAGCCTGTCATCCCTCGCCTTTCCCGGTACAAACGGTTTTGTGGGGGAATTGATGATTCTGCTGGGTGCGATGAAAGCGAATTGGGCGATTGCTTCATTTGCTTTTATCGGTGTTCTACTCGCCGGGGCCTATCTACTGTGGCTGTACCAACGCCTCATGATGGGTGAACTGAATAATCCCAAAAATAAAAACCTCGTAGATCTGGATCGCATCGAAATCGGCATCTGCACAGCCTTGGTCGTTGTGATTTTATGGATGGGGATCTACCCCTTCCCCTTCTTAAAAATGATGGATGGCTCGGTCAGCTTCATCACAGATCGCATCAAGGCAGTCGAAACCCTGGCTAAAATACCGGAACCTGAAGCATTTGTGATGAAGACAACAAAAGTACTGAAGGAAAACTGATGCTCGACGACTACATTTTATCCATCATCTTATTCGCCCCTTTTGTGGGTGCATCAATTCTCTTTTTTATCTCCAATGAGCAGAAGGATCTTGTGCGCGGCATTGCTGCGGCTTTCTCCGGCATTTCGCTGGTTGCCTCTGTCTACCTGTTCTATATCTTCGACATTGAAAAAGGTGGTTTTCAATTTCAATCACAAACAGTCTGGTCGGAAGATTTAGGCATCTCTTTCTTCTTAGGGGTTGATGGCATTGGCACGCCGATGCTTCTGGCTTCGGCACTTTTAATGTTCTGCGGCATATTCGTCTCCTGGGATATTAAGGATCGGCTGAAAGAATTTTATATCAACCTGCTAGTACTGGGTTCGGCGACGATGGGTGTCTACATGTCGCTTGACTTGTTCTTTCTCTTTTTCTTCTACGAGCTTTCGGTGATTCCCATGTACCTCTTCCTCACCATGTGGGGGCGGCACACCAAAGGTTATCTCGACATGAAGGGCAAGCTCAACATGGCGGGAGAGGAAAAACGGGATTCGGTCAACTTCTTCCTCAATTTCAATAAAAACAGCAAAGAATATGCTGCGATGAAGCTGACGCTCTATCTTTCCCTTGGGGCGGTTGTTTCACTCTTGGGCATCCTACTGGTCTATGTCGAAACCGGTTTAAATACCTTTAATCTCATTGAAATCGCTGAAAAAGGCAATATGTCTGCGGGCATCAGAGAAGCGGCCTTCTTTTTGATTTTTATCGGCTTTGCGCCGATTGCCGCCATCTTCCCCTTCCATTCCTGGTCTCCCGTGGGTTATGCCGCAGCCCCGGCTGCCGCCAGCATGATGCACGCAGGGGTCTTAAAAAAGCTGGGACAATTCACCATCATCCGAATCTGCTTTTATATTTTCCCGATTGAAACCGCTGAATGGATGCCCTGGATTGCGGTGATTGCCGTGATCAATATCTTTTACGGTGCTTTTGTCGCCTTCCTGCAAAAGGACATTAAGTTTGTCATCGGCTACTCCTCAGTCGCCCACATGGGTTACATTTTCCTCGGGATGGCCTCGTTAAATATGATCAGTCTGACGGGTGCCGTTTTCTTCCTTTTTGCCGATGCGATGGCGATGGGCCTGCTCTTTGCCCTGGCCGGATTTATCTACTACCAATCGAAAACAATGGATATCGAATCTCTGGGAGGATTGGTTCACAAAATGCCCTTTGTCACCTGTTGTTTTGTGGTG
>CAZRYI010000299.1:0-2820 GCA_964604255.1 uncultured Nitrospirota bacterium | reverse complement strand
TTTTTCCCGGTTTTTCGTTTAGGAAAAGGCCGCACTTTCCGGGAAGCAAAAGGTCGTGCCCTAACCTGAAGTGTTTCGTTATTGCTCATAGCTTAGTCTGACAAATAATCAGGGATTTTTTCGCCCCGCATCAGGTCTTCCATCGTTTCGCGTTCGCGAATGATATCGTAGCCATCGCCTTTGACCAGGATTTCTGCTGGGCGGGTGCGGCTGTTGTAATTGGAAGACATGGTAAAAGCGTAGGCTCCGGCACTCATGACAGCGAGCAATTCATCCGGTGCCACTTGTGCCAACTCGCGATTTTGCGCCAGAAAATCCCCTGACTCACAAATCGGGCCAACAACATCAACCAGCTCTGTTTCTCGGTCATTTTTAATGACAGGCCGGATTTCGTGGTAGGCCTCGTAGAGACTGGGACGAATCAGATCATTCATGCCCGCATCCACCACCACAAAGTTTTTGGCTTCGCCTTTTTTTGTATAAATCACACGGGTCACAAGAATCCCCGCGTTGCCGGTGAGGGAACGCCCCGGTTCTAAAATAATATGGCAGCCACTCTTTTTTAAAAGCGGCATCAAAGCATCGGCCATCTCTTTTGGCAGAGGCGGTTTTTCGGCATCATAGGTAATACCCAATCCACCCCCGATGTCCCAATATCGAATGTCCTGACCCTGTTCGCGCAAAGCTTCGATGAGGGTTAAAATGCGGCTCAGGGCGTCCACAAAGGGTTTCACCTTTGTGAGTTGGGAACCGATATGACTATGGATACCAACGACTTCAATATGTTCAAGGCGCTGCGCCAGCTTGTACTGTTCAATAGCCTTGCTAATTTCAATCCCGAACTTGCTCTTTTTCAGACCGGTGGAAATATAGGGATGGGTCTCAGGATTGACATCGGGATTGACACGCAGGGCCACCGGAGCGACCCGGTTCAAGTCCTTGGCAACCTCATCCAGGGCGACGAGTTCCTGGGAGGATTCGATGTTAAACATCAAAATTCCGGCCTCAAGCCCTTCTTTCAGTTCTTGTTTTGTTTTTCCAACACCGGCAAAAACCATTTTTTTAGGATCGATTCCGGCGGCCAGCCCACGGCTCAATTCACCGCCTGAAACAATGTCGGCCCCTTCGCCTTCGCGTCCAAAAAGTCTCAAAATTGCGATGTTGGAATTCGCTTTTACCGCAAAGGCAATTAAATGCGGCACCGAGGCGAAGGCCTCTTTATAGGCGGTAATATGTCTTAAAAGCGTGGCGTGGCTGTAGACAAAAAGCGGTGTGCCCAATGTATTGGCGAGGGCCTCAATTGAAACATCTTCGCAATAGAGTTGCCCGTCTTTCATATTAAAATCGTGCATGATTCTCCTTCAGTTGAACTTTGCTAGTGACAACTTCTTCCGGTGGAACCGGATTTCCTTTTCTACCACAAGCACTAAAAAATAGGAAGATTAAAAGCAGGGGCAGGATGTGCCGCCCCCCTACAAATATCATTTTCATTATTTTAGTCTTTTTTTGATCTTACGAATTTCTGCTTTGATCGATTTGATCGAAGTGCCACCGATGCCGCTCTTTTTATTGATCGCCCCTTGTAAAGTCAGGCGTTCAAAAAGATCTTTCTCAAACAGGGGACAGAAGCCTTGGAAGGTTTCGAGTGACCAGGTTTCAAAGGGCGATTTTTCTTCGATGGCACGATAAACAATTTTGCCGACCACTTTGTGGGCCTGTCGAAAAGGCAAGCCTTTTGTCACTAAATAGTCCGCCAGATCGGTCGCAAGCAGCAAGCCGTCTTTTGCCGCCGTCATCATATTATTTCTTTGAAAAGTCACTTCGTCCGTCAAGCGTTTCATGATGCGAAGCGCACCACGAATCGTCTTCATGGTGTCGAAGAGCGGTTCTTTGTCTTCCTGAAGGTCACGATTATAAGAGAGCGGCAAACCCTTCATCACTGTTAACAGGCTCATAAGGCTGCCATAGACGCGACCTGTTTTGCCACGGATTAGCTCTAGCAAGTCAGGATTTTTTTTCTGCGGCATCATGCTGCTGCCGGTAGAAAGGCTGTCCGGCAGGCTCAAGTAAGCAAATTCGCTGGAGGCCCAAAGAATCCAATCTTCCGACCAGCGGGAAAGGTGCATAATCAACATAGATGCAGCGGATAAAAATTCAATCACGGCATCGCGGTCGCAAACCGTATCCAGGCTATTGGCAGTAACACCGGAAAAATCCAGGGCCTTCGCATTGGACTTGCGATCAAGACCGAAACTATTACCAGCAAGCGCCCCTGCACCCAATGGCAGTTGATCAAGCCGTTTCAGGCTGTCTGAAAAGCGCCCCTTGTCCCGTTCCAACATTTCAAAATAGGCCAGCAGGTGATGGGCCAGAGAAACCGGCTGAGCTTGTTGCAGATGGGTGTAGCCAGGTAAAAAGGTTTCAATCTCCGCCTCAGCACGAGCAACCAGACTGGCTTGCAAAGCAGTGATCAGGTCGATCACTTTACCGGTTTCAGCCCGGAGGTACAGTCTTAAATCCAGGGCAACCTGATCGTTTCGGCTGCGACCCGTGTGCAGTTTGCCACCGACTTCGCCCACTTTTTCAACAAGACGCCGTTCGATGTGCATGTGGATGTCTTCATCAATGAGAGACTGATTTGCAATATCTGCCGGGCTTTCTTCGGACATCTCCTGTTCAATTTCTTTTAAACCTTTAATGATGGTTTTCATTTCAGAGGCCGTCAGCAGTTCCGCACGGGCCAAACCTTCGGTATGTGCGATGCTGCCTTGAATATCATAAGGAAAAAGTACGCGATCAAAGGTAAAAGAAGTCGTAAAA
>CAZRYI010000298.1:0-2821 GCA_964604255.1 uncultured Nitrospirota bacterium | reverse complement strand
GAAAATCAGGGGGCTTACTTGCGACATTGAGTGATTGCCTTTGTGTGCCCTCAACAGTCACCGCACGGATTCAGGAATCTCATATTTTAATCGGCCATACCCTCTGCGAACTGGTTGAAGAAGAATATAAGACCTAGGAAACTGTCTCACTTAGAAGACTTTAGCTTTGAGTTGAGTCCCCCGTTCCACAAAGCCTCACTTGGAGAGACCCTATCACCCTGAATCCCAGTCCAAAAATGCTTGGATAAAACAGCAGTCTTTCATAAAATTTCAAGAATGTAGGCATATTATTGTTTTTCAGCAGAGCCATTAAGTGCAAGGCGCAAAATTTGCTTTTATCTGGACTTTTCTCCCGCCTGATAAACGACGAACATCAGTGCTGAGTAAATTTTTTACGGAGGCAAACAATGAGTAATTATTCCATGCACCAATTTTTAAAGACTTTATTTCCCCCTGTCTTAGGGAGACACAAGACAGATCAAAAGCCGAAGCTGAGTATCTTGTTTCTTGTCAGATTATCAGTGTGTCTTGTTTTTTTAAGCACAACGCATTTATCCGAAATTTATGCTCAACCCAGCCCTGGAAGCCTTTTGGCAACAACTTCTATCAACATCAATGGAGAAACATGGACTTTTCGGACACCACCGCCGCCAGAATCCCAGCGACAGGTTATTTCATCTCACCCGCGACTCTTTATCACCCAAAGTAACTTGACCGCGCTTCAACAAAAACTTGCCGATCCTATTTATGCAGACGATATGATTGAGTTGAGAAGTATTGCCGATGGTCAGGATCCAACAGCACAAGCGCCTATAGCAAACGCACTTTTATACTTGCTCGAAGGAGATGTCAGCAGAGGAAACTCAGCGAAAACTTGGCTTTTATCCGGTACTTTTGGTGATGTCGGAGGCTTTGACACTTCTGGCAATTGGGTAGAACCTATTCTGGTTTTTGATTGGGTGTATCCTCTGCTTTCTGATTCAGAGAAAACGGCTATATTTAATCGTCTTAAATCAAATTTCGGATATGACCACCGGACTGCGACTGATCGGGGGGCATCACGGTACTGGAATGATGTCTGGGCTCGGCAGCAGGAGTTACATTATCCAATTTTGGCCTTAGCAATTGCAGGAGATGGGATAGATGATGTTTGGGCACAGGAAGTCCTGGATCTTGTTTACAATGAAAGCCCTCTCGTTATGGGCCCTTATGGCCCAAACAGAGGCTCTGGTTTTTTAGACATGCTGGCTTCTGTTTCTCTTGATGATGGTGGGGGGGCTCAGGCAGGCACTTATGACCGATTGGGCAATGGCTACTATTCCATGTATCTACACGCTATCTTACCGATGGCCGCATGGGAAACTGCCACTGGTCAATCAATGTGGTCACGAAGTGACTACTTTAGAAAGCTGCCTGCTTATTGGGCTTATGCGAGAAACAAAAATCCGACGAATATAGGCAGTGCCATGCCGGAGATTTTGACCGGTCTCTATAAAAACAGTGATCCCGATGTTGCGGCCCTTGCACGATGGCAAGTGGATCGATGGGGAAGATATAAAAGAATTTTGGTTTATCGTTTGGTTTTTGGTGATTTACGTGTGGCCCCAAAATCTCCACAGGCACTTAGCTTACCGACAACAAAATATATCCGTGGAGGAGATGTTTTTGTCAGTTCAAGAAATTGGGATGAAACGGCGGTGACTTTAACGGCCTATTCTCGCTACATGGACACAAATCGTTATGAACCAAACAGTGGTCTTTTTGCAATCTATAAAGGAAGCGAGCCCCTTGCTGTGGGGGCAGAACCCAACAAAACAAGAGTATCCAACGGGTATTATTCAGGACTTTGGATCTACGATCCTGGTAACCCCGGGGGGACAAAAGGCCAGGACTCAACGTATTGGGGTTTTGGTTCCAATCGCGCAAATGACGCATACACCGCAGTAAGCGACCCTGGATATTTGATCGGTGGACCCGACAAAGTCGTCATCAACAACAGCTATCGCGGTATCAGCACTGAATATTCAAAACAATCAAATGCCACAGGTATTCGAACCGCACGACAATCTATTGTTCATATACTGGATCAAAATAGAGATTTTGTCGTTGTATACAACTACACAGATATTCCAGATAACCTAAGACGTGCCTGGTCAATGCGACTGGCAGTCGCTCCAGCCATTAGTGGCAACGCATATTCAATCCCAGGTATGAACACAACGATCGTGGCTCCGGTCAATAAAATATTTGATTGGGTGGGAGGCGTAGGGGACGAATTTAAAAGCCCCTCACCAGAAAATGAGTGGTATGGAAACAATAGAGCAGGTAATGTTTCAGGTTTTGCAGCTGATCCTGACAAAGCAAAATCAAACGGCATCGGCAACCTCTTCGTAAAACCTGCTGACGACAGCCCGGATCAACTCGAATTCCTAGCCGTCATGGACCTCAGCGAGCAAAGCCCCGTGGCTGTCACCCGCATTTCAGACCGAGAAGTGCGTTTCGGAGAGTGGCAGGTATCATTCACGCCAGAAGGTGATTTTACTGTTGTGAATACAGGTGCGTCTCCCCCGGACACCACGCCACCTTCTCCACCAGAAAATCTAAATGCAGAATAGCTTTATGTAGCGTCACCTTGCTCTTATACTGAAGGAATCCGTGGAATATTTCATTGCGTAATCTGGGTTTAATGCCCCGCTGCTTGCGGCGGGGATCATTTATGCGACAGGTAACTTGGTGGTAAAACGGCTGCCTTTTTTTAAACGACTGATCAGATTTATATCGCCGCCGTGGGAGCGTGCAACGGCTCTGGAAAAACTTAATC
>CAZRYI010000297.1:0-2827 GCA_964604255.1 uncultured Nitrospirota bacterium | reverse complement strand
AACAGAATAGGCCAGTTTGTCCAGCAGGAAAGACCCTGTATCTGAAGAACAGCCACTTCGTCGTCAAAGGGAAAGTCGGGATCAGCTACATCGGGAGACAAAGCGATTGTCGTGATTGTCCGCTACGATCCAAGTGCTTGCGAAAAGCACATACAAAGGCCCGACAAGTCACCTTTTTTACCGGAAAGACAGAAAGTGGAAAAGAGAGCTACACACAAAAAATGATTAAAAAGATCGACACAGACTCAGGACGGGAGATCTACAGTAAACGGATGGGATTGATAGAACCCGTCTTTGCAAACATCCGAAGCACGATGAGACTGGATCGGTTCAGCCTACGGGGAAAAGTCAAAGTCAACATCCAATGGCTGCTTTTCTGCATCACGCGCAACCCTGGCAAGAGACAACGGTATGGATTACAAGCAAGTTAAAAGAGAAAAAAGACTGGAAAAAAGCGAAACAGGGCGGTTTTCAAGCGCGATTAAAGTATAAGGAAGGAGAATCTAGAAGAGCTGTTTTTAGAGAAGTGAAATTTCGGTAGATTTTTTCAAAAATCAAAAAATCCGAGAATTCTGGATTTCTAAAAATGGTTTTTCTACAGGCTCATTGGAAGCAAAGGTGAGTGAGAGAGCAAAGACAGTCAACATTACCAATCTTTTCATAGGTTATCTCCTATATGATTTTTCTGGGTGACTAGCACGTATGATGGATACAGGTGATGTTTAGACGGGACTCTTGTGTTCCAGAATTCCCGACACTGGGATATTAAGAAAAACCCGATTTATTGTCAAGCGGAAGTGATTTCGCTCCACGATTCGGTCCAACAACTTGAAGCAATCTGTTATCACTGATAGACTCGTCGTGTTACTTCAACAAGGAAACAATTCTCGAATGAAAAAACGGTTTTGGCAGGGTTTGATTGTCTCGGTGGTTGTTTTGAGCTTCGGCTTGATGCTGACAGGGAAAGCCATCGCATGTTTGGCCCCCTCCGCAATGGAGATGGGTCAGGGAAAATCAATGGACTGTTGCATGGAGCGCTGCCGGATGGAGACGACACAGGAGGCCGCAAAAAAAGCCTGTGAAGAAAGTCGTCTGGCTTTCAGTCAGCAGGAAATGCGTTCTCATTCCGATAAAGATTGTGCGCGTGCGGCTGAAATGACTTTTTCGGATCTCAATCCGCTACCCCTTTTTTCCTGGGCCTTCTTTGAAGCGAATGACCCTATCGACCCTGTTCAGAACGAGCCTCCGATAAAGCGTCACGCTGCAAGCGTACCAATCTACACCGCTATACAAACCTTTCTGATTTAGACCTCTTTAAACTTCCTTAAATTCATCTTTGTCCTCGTTTTTTGAATGTCATGCGCTTTGCTGTGACATGATTCAAATCCGCTGGACAAAAAACACCAACTTTTAGAAACATCAAAAATGGAGTCCTGAAATGAAACGCTCTCTTGTTGCTGTTCTTTCCGCCTTTGTATTACTCAATATTTTTTATTTTTTTGGAGGGGCCACCGCACAAATGTCCGGGATGAAAGATACGGGCGAAAAAAAAATGCAGATGAAGATGCCGATGGATCAGAAAGCGGCCAATCGCCCGGAAGGACAGGTGACGGTTAAACTCAGCGCACATAAACAAAAATTGGTCGGCGTTAAAACAGCTCCCGTTTCTATGAAAATGTTACAGAAAGTCATTCACACAATGGGTCGGGTTGATTACAACGAACGACACTTGGCGACCATTACCACCAAAATTGAAGGCTGGATTGAAGAACTCAACATTGATGCGACGGGAATGTCCGTTAAGAAAGGAGAGGCACTTTTTTCAGTCTACAGCCCGAAACTCGTACAAACACAAGAAGAATATCTTCTGGCAATTGCATCTGCCAAAAAGATGAAGCATAAAATGGGCCAAGGTGTCATGGCATCGGCTTCGCGCAGACGACTTTTACTCTGGGATGTCAAACCGGAGCAGATTCGTCAATTAGAAAAGCGCGGGGAAATTCTACGCGCCCTGCCCATATTTTCGTCCGCAAGCGGTGTGGTCACAGAAAAAACAGCCCTCGCTGGCATGTATGTAAAGCCAGGCATGACGCTTTATAAAATCGCCGACCTCTCAACGGTTTGGGTTTATGTCGATATTCACGAACATGAACTCTCCCTCATTAAAGTCGGGCAAAATGCGCGTGTTGCACTCACCGCCCTGCCCGGAATCTCCTTAGAAGCGCAGGTGAGCACAATTTATCCTTATCTCAATGAAAATACACGCACTGCCACGGTCCGCCTCGAATTGGACAATCAAGACGGAAACCTCAAACCGGGCATGTATGCCGATGTGACTTTTGACATTCTCATGACAAAAGCCTTGGTGGTGCCGGAAAGTGCCGTACTGGATTCCGGGCTTCGCCAAGTGGCTTTTGTTGCGAAATCGGGTGGTTTGTTTGAACCACGCGTCATCAAGGTCGGTCGGCGTCTCAATCACGAAGTCGAGATACTAGAAGGTTTAAGTCAGGGCGAAGAGGTCGTCACTCACGGGACTTTTCTCATCGATTCCGAAAGCAAACTCATGGCCTCAATGGAAGGCATGATGGGACTCGTCGGCATGGGCGACTGGAAAATGGAAGGCTCCAAAATGGGCGGCATGGACATGGGTGGTATGAAGATGGATATGGAGATGGGGAAATGAAGGCCGCAAAAACCGTAGGGGCACCCCTCGTGGGTGCCCTGTCCCGAATAGCATTTGACCAAAAGAAACACAGGAGAAAAAAATCTCCGGGGCAAGCAGTGCGGGCACCCACAAGGGGTGCCCCTACGATGGCGAACAGAAGGT
>CAZRYI010000296.1:0-2902 GCA_964604255.1 uncultured Nitrospirota bacterium | reverse complement strand
GTGCTGCAAGAGAAACCCTTAAAGGGCTTACCATTGCTGTCAGTCACACGAAAAAAAAGCACAAATGCAATGATTTATGCCAACTCACAAGGGATCGAAGTCATCGGTGTTGTGGCAACAGTCCCCATGCTGGGCTGGCAACTCATCATCGAACAGCCGACGCACGAAGCTTATCTGGCTGCAAGCCACTTGAGCATTCAACTCGCTTTTTTAGTCATCATTTCTCTCGTTGTGATGATTCTCGTGGGTATCATTGGCGGCAATCGTCACATCGTGCTGCCGATCCGAGAACTAATGCGAGGCGTTCGCTCTGTTGGAAAAGGGAATCTAACAGACAAGGTCAGGATTACGACCCAGGATGAATTTCAGGAATTGGGCACGGCTTTCAATTTGATGACGACTGCTTTAGTGCAATTGAAGGAGGATGTGCGACGAAAAGAGCGTGCAGCCTTGATGGGACGGATTGCAAGTGGCCTAGTGCATGACCTGCGCCACCCGGTCAAAAACCTGGAAAACAGCAGTCGCCTGATGATCCGATTTTATGAAGAGGAGAAAAACCGTATCCTCTTCAAGAAGACTTTTGAACGTGAAATTCCCAACTTGAACCGTCTGCTTGACAACCTGCTGGATCTATCGCGTCCGAATCATGTGCAGCCGATTTTGCTCAACCTCTCTCATTTATTGTCAGATAGCCTGGAAGCCCTGAGTTTTGATCCGCGTTGTATGCTTCAGCAAGAGGAAGAGAAAGAAGAAAAACAGCAAAAAGATGCCACAGGCCGGGAGGTCATTAAAACAAATGGTCAGAAACAGATCTTGATTCACAAAGTCACCGTTGATCTAAATTTAAAAATATGGGCCGACAAGTTTGCCCTTGAGCGCGTTTTGAAAAACCTCCTGACAAATGCAATTGAGGCGATGCCGGAAGGTGGCAGACTCTGGGTTTCGGGGAAACAAATTACTTTGCATCAAGGCAACAGCAGGGTGACTCAGATTCGTATTTCTGACACCGGTTCAGGCATCTCAAAAGCCCAGCTCAGCGAGCTTTTTGAGGACTACAATACAACAAAAAATAAAGGCATTGGTCTGGGTTTAGCAATTTCTAAAAAGTTGATCGAAGCACACCACGGCAATATTCGTGTTGAGAGCATTTTAGGAAAAGGGACAATCTTTACGCTGCAATTTCCATTTCCAAGCGATGCGACTAAGGACAAGAACTTGGCCTTAAGAGACAATATTTAACCACTTCCAAAAAATATCGAGTACAGCTTCCGCCTTAAAACCCGCAATAAAACCCCTAATCTAGATAAAAAATCTATAAACTATTTATTTCACCCACCTCATTTATTTCCGGTACGGTATTTGCTAATTACGAAAGGCTGCGTGTACGAGGTTCAAGTTATTTTGAATAACGAGGTGCAATGCTCCCGGCAAGAATCAACACAAACAGAAATAAGAATGTACTTGTCCTGACACTGCAAGGCCGCTTTGATTTTCATTTGCATCGCACATTTTTAGAGTCTTACAAAGAACGTATCTCCGATGAAAAAATCGATAGAGTTGAAGTGGATCTCAAAGGCGTCGAATACATGGACAGTTCCGCTTTGAGTATGTTGCTGCTGCTCCGGGAAAAGGCCTCTTTGTTTGACAAAGAGGTTGTACTCTTAAACTGCAAAGGGACGGTACAGCAAATCATTGAGGTCTCAAATTTTGCTCAACTCTTTGAGATTCATTAAGGAAGTCCGAATGAGGGGCCCGCTGGGAATGACTGTATGAAAATACTCATTGTCGATGATACTGAGGTGAACTTGAAAACCCTGACCGATTGTTGCGAAAAACAGGGCTTTCAGGTGACGACCGCAAACAATGGAGAGGAGGCGGTCGAGCAGTTTTTAGAAACCTCCCCCGATTTAATTTTGATGGACGTCGTGATGCCGGTCATGAATGGCTTTGAATCGACGAAAAAAATTAAGACCTTGGCGGGAGACCGCTGGATTCCCATTATCATCATCTCGGCCCTCGATGACGAAGCGGATGTCATCAAAGGCTTCGAAAGTGGTGCAGATGACTATCTGAGTACACCCATTAACTTAAATGTCCTCCGTAAGAAAATCAGAGTCATGCAGCGCATCTATGAAATGAGACATCTCATTGATGCAAATCTCGAAGTCCTCGGCTCCTATCGCAACAAGGCTGAAGAAGAGCTCGAAGTGGCTAAATCCGTTATGGAAAAAATTATCGGCTTGGGTACCATTGACCCTGAGGTCATTCAAAAATGGGCTATTCCGGCCCAACATTTTAGTGGCGATGTCATTGTCGCAACAAAAACGCCCTCAAATCACCTCTATGTCTGCTTGGCTGATGTTGCAGGTCACGGTCTTCCGGCGGCTTTAATCATACTTCCGATCACTCAAATTTTTTACACGATGGCTGAGAAAGGCTGCTCTCTTTCGAGCATTGCCGAAGAACTGAATTGGCGAATCAACCAACAAATGCCAATCGGTCGCTTTGTTGCCGCAACCTTTGTTTCTTTAGATACCCATGGCAAGACCATCGAAATTTGGAACGGCGGAAACATCCCACCCCTACTAATGAATCAACATGGAGAAATACTGCATCGCTGGCAATCAAAACATCTCCCCCTTGGCATCTTGCGGAAAGATCAATTCAAAGCAGAAGTTGAATGTTATCACTGGCAGGAAAATGCCCAGCTTTTTATCTGCTCTGACGGACTGATTGAAGCAGAGGGAGCAGAAAACAAACCTTTCGGTCACGAGCGCATGATTCGGGTTCTCTCCGATCAAAAACCAGCGCATCGTTTTACCGCTTTGGTAGACGCCGTCCAAAAACACCTTGGCAGTAGACCAGCCCACGACGATATTTCTTTGGTCTCCATTGAATGTCG
>CAZRYI010000295.1:0-2905 GCA_964604255.1 uncultured Nitrospirota bacterium | reverse complement strand
GAAGGAACAGCCCGAGGCCTTTTTTTCCTTCTGGGACAATCAAGTATTTCCTGGACGGCAAAAGCTAAAACGGTCGCATTTTCCCCGAAAGCAGACAAGGGACTGAAAAAGCGTTACGGCCTCTGGCAACAAGAAATCAAGCGGGCAATTGGGGAAGAAAAAATACTTTGATGGAGAAAAAACAAAAGCAAAAAAAAATTCCGGCTCTTGTCGCCCACCGTGGATATGCGGCCTCTTACCCCGAAAATACCCTACTTGCGTTCACGGAGGCGCTAAAAGCTGGAGCCCGTTTTATCGAATTTGACGTGCAGCTTTGCGCTGACGGCACACCTTTTGTGATCCACGATCACAGACTTTATCGTACCTGCGGTCTCAATAAAGAACTTTTTACATTGACCGCCAAAGCAGTCAAAAAAGTGCAAGCCCACGAACCAGCCCGCTTCGGACAAAAATTTCAGAATCAGAATATCGGAATTCCAGCACTGTCTGAAGTAATTGATTTATTACGAAATTGGCCGGAAGCCACGGCATTTGTTGAACTCAAAAGAGAAAGCCTCAAACGGCATGGTCTTGAAACGATGGTCGAAAAAGTCATGCAGGTCTGCGAACCCGTGCTTGAGCAATGCTGTTTGATCTCAAAATCGATCCCGGCAATTGTTTATGCACGCAGCCGGAGGGCAAAAAGTATTGGCTGGGTCGTGACCGAATGGACGAAGGACTCACAAAAACAGATGACCGCATTGGCCCCGGATGTGCTTTTTTGCAATCACGAAAAGATTCCCTCGCCGACAACACAACTATGGCCCGGCCCTTGGCAATGGGCGTTTTACGAAGTCATTGATCCCAAATTAGCGAGAAGACTTTACGCACAAGGTGCGGCAATGATTGAAACAAAAGACATTGGAAAGATGTTGGCATCGCTTCAGCCTGACGAAAAAACGTCAAACGGTTCACAAACGAAGGAGCGGACATGAAGGCTGGGTGCTTGTTTTATGACTTTAAAGAAAGATCTTAACGGAGTCGAGGGCGGCGCGAATGATGGGTTCAGGGTAAAGCCCGATGAGCAGCGTGATTGCGGCTGTGCAGCCGAGGGCGATTTTCATTCCAGGTGAAAAGGACAAGGTGAGGTCATCTGCTGGCTCATCCATGTACATCACCTTTACGACTCGAAAATAGTAATAAAGAGACACGGTGCTGTTCAGCACGGCGATGATGGTCAGCCAGTAAAAACCGCCTTGAATTGCGGCGTTGAGAAGGTAGAGCTTCCCAACAAATCCAGCCGTCGGCGGAATACCGATCAAGGACAGTGCAAATAAAATGAAGGTCAAACCCACAAAAGGATTGGTACGCGCCACACCTGCATAATCGCTGATTTGGTCTCCCCGGAGGTTTCTCCGACAAAGCAGGAGAATGAGGGTAAAGGCCCCGATACTCATAAAGGCATAACCAACAAGATAAATCAGAATACTTGCGTAACCCAGCTGTGTTGCTGCAACCAGACCGATTAGGATGTATCCGGCATGGGAGATGGATGAATACGCGAGCATCCGTTTCATGTTCTTCTGAACCAAGGCGACCAGGTTGCCAAGCGTCATGGTCGTGACCGCAATAATCCAGAGAATTTGCCACCAATTGCCGCTGCTTAAATCAAAACTGTTGATAAACACTCGGAGCATCACAGAAAAAGCGGCCACCTTTGAACCAGAGGTCAAAAAAGCAGCGATGGGTGTGGGTGAGCCTTCATAGACATCGGGTGCCCACATATGGAAGGGAACCGCTGCGATTTTAAAACCAAAACCAGTGATCATCAGGATAAAAGCCATGATGAGAGAGGGACTTGATGCGATGTCCTGGGTTTTGATAAAGACAGAAATTTCCTTCAGGTTGGTTGTGCCCGATGCCCCGTAGAGGAAGGCGATCCCGTACAGAATAATGCCTGAGGCGAAGACACCGGTTAAAAAGTACTTGATGCCCGCTTCAACCGATTTCGGGTCTTTTCGCATAAATGCAGTCAGCACGTAAAGTGACATCGACATCAACTCAAGAGAGAGATAAAACGAAAGCAGATCTCCAGAGGCGGGCATGAGCATCATCCCCACCGTTGCGAAGAGAATCAATCCGTAATATTCGCCTAGGTTAATACGCTCAATTTTGAGGTATTCAATCGACATCAAAATAATGAGTGCGGAGGTCAGGAGGAAGATCATCTTAAAAAAGAGGGCATAGCTGTCGAGAACAATCATCCCACTGAACGTCGAGATTTCTTTCCCCCAAAGTGGAATGGTCCCAATGGCGCTGAGAAACAAAGCACCCACCGCAAAATACCCCAGTAACTCTTTTTTTTCTTTTGGGATAAAAGATTCGGCAACAAAGAGACCACAGGCAAGTAGAGCCAGAATGATTTCCGGGAGAATTGCAATCAGTTGGATATCGGGAATCGTTGCTTCCATCTACTCGCTGATGCCTCTTTGTGAGTCTAGCTGTGATGCAATCAGAACACTGGCTTTTTCAGAGGGGTTCCCTCTGTCTGACTCGGCAAGTTTGATTGATGCTGGAAATGACACTTTCACGACCTTCTTTGCAGCATTCACGCGTTGCACAATCTTCGCCACCGCAGGTTCAATGACCTGAATGAAGGGTTTCGGAAAGAGCCCGATCCAGAACATAAAGATGACAAGTGGCACCATGTAAGCAATTTCCCGCCGGTTCATGTCCTGCACTTTCTGATTTTCCGGGTTATCTAGAGCCCCGAACATCATGCGCTGGAAAAGCCATAGGCTGTAAGCCGCCCCCAGGACGACACCAATCACAGCAATACCTGCAAAAACTTTATTGGCTTCAAAGGCACCCACAAGGATTAAAAACTCTCCGACAAAACCGTTCAAACCCGGCAGTCCCATTGACG
>CAZRYI010000294.1:0-2912 GCA_964604255.1 uncultured Nitrospirota bacterium | reverse complement strand
CGCCAGGTATTTCTTAATAGTAGGACGGTCAAGTCCTACTTTGTTGCTCAAATCGCTAATGTTAATCAATTTCCCCGCGTAGAAGGCGGTGAGCTTGAGTAGCTTGGTCATCAGTTCGGGATGGTCGATATGGGTCAGATCCTGGATGTCTCGCTGGATCAAGGTGCTGATGTATTGCTGATACCAAGCCGTTCTACGCCGCTCACTTGAGCGTTGCAGTGGCTCTGGATAGCCGCCGGTGACAATACGCTGTAGCAGATGACCCCTAAGACGAGTCTGCTTGGTTTGTGGAGCTTCCTGCGACAGCATTTTGCTCAAAAACGTGGCTGGCTGGCCCTGAATTTCACATTCCGAGAGAGGGGTCAGGCGCACAGACTCCATGCGACCGGCTAAGGAGTCTGACAGTCGTGGCAAGAGTAAGGCATTTGCCGAGCCTGTTAGCAAAAAGCGGCCGGGCTGCCGGTTCTCATCCACGGATTGTTTGATCGAAACGAATAGCTCAGGTAAGCGCTGCACTTCATCCAACACGATTTGCTTTGGCGGTAGATTGCGAACAAACCCCACGGGGTCAGCTTTAGCAATTTCAAGCTGCGCTTGATCGTCTAGCGTGATGTATTCCCATTCATCATTGATCAGACTTTTTACCAGGGTGGTTTTCCCGACTTGGCGAGGCCCCATGACAAAGACAATCGGGGTGTCGGTCAGGGCTTCTTTTACATTCTGAGTGGCATAGCGTGGATACATAAAAGGTCGTTTAGTTCGTCCAAGAGAGAGAATATTTCACCGTCTTGTTGAGATTATATCACCGTCCAATTGATTTGAGTAATGCCGTCCAATTGATCTAATCGATAGCGTTTATTATTTGTGAATAGATCTTGAAAAAGAGGGTATTCATGCGGCATTTCGTGGACACCTGTTGTGCTTTGTGGTGCATTTTGTGGCAATGGGTTCCCGCACAACCCGTTGATTTAAAAGGAAGTCACCTCAAGCTGCATAGCTGCGAACCAGGATCGAATCGCTCCAGGCGCGCCATATAAAATGGAGAAGGTCAGCAACTTGCTGGCCTTTTTTGTGCTTGTCATTTTTGTTTCTCCTCTGAGTGAATTCGACAAACAAGCGCATGCGTTTTTTTATCCGCCAGTTTCCCTTGGTAATGAAACGTCAACAGACCCTAATACAATTTTTCAAGTTTAAGGATTTTTTCCCAACCATGCGTCGAGCTGTGCTTCGGTAATGCCCAGACCAATTATCGCGCCCGCATGTAAAGTGCTTAAATCTGTTATCGTCATTGCGGTGAATTTATCTGTATCATTGATGCCATGCTCATGGCCGACGTTTTCAATGAAATCTTCGGCCTGCTTTCCATGCAGACCCCGTTTGACCACCTGGCCCATGACATCTTTTCTTTGCTGCCTGTATTGAATGCGAAAGGCATCGATCTCGCCTAAGGATTTTCTCACCACACCATAGTGCTCGCATGACCGAACATAAGCCCAGCAATAAAGATCGAGCATCGGCGCAATGTCATTTTTCTCATAAATGGCAAGAAGCGCTGCGATATAGTTCTCGCGGGACACATCGATAAAACTCAAGGGGCATAAATTGAGTTGGATAAACGGTATATTGCAGCTCAAACGCGACGTTCGCTTATTCACATCTTCGAAAGCCTGTAAATAGGATAGATGGATCAACAAGAAAAAGCTTTGCTCGAATGGGTCTTTAATTTTCCTGGCCTTGAATAAAATCAGCTCGAACAGCTCTTTTAAAACATGAGGATTGGCCAGCGGTTTGTAGTTAGACTTGCCAATATCTACCTCAATCTTCCGAATGTTGCCGCAGGCCTCAGGATTAGCCAGCAAGTCTTGAGACAACAGGTTATGAAGATTGCGAATGGTCAGGCTGTTCAACTCGATGTCTTGTGCGTTTTCGACCAGGAACAAGATCGTTTCTTTGTGGTTCATGATCATCACGGTTTCTTCGTGAACCTTGCCTTCTGCCGAAATACCCTCTTCCACGAGTCTTTGCGTATCAAGCCTCGAATAGGTATTCCCCTCCAGGCGGCTGGAGTTGTAGGACAGATCGATCAAAAGCCGCTGGCAGATTTGGCGAGCATAGGTTCCTGCCGCCAACGCCTCATCAAAACGCTTACCTTTCTGAAGCAGTCTCTTTCGCATGTTTTTAGAGACATAAGGGGTTTCATTAGGGACATAATTGTCCAAAAACTCCCGTTTATAGGTCATTTTTTCTCGAGCATGGAGAGGGATTTCCAGAAATTTAAGGGCATCCTGGCTTTTTGGGCTAAAAATTTCGTGTGCCTTGTCCTTGGTTTGTCCCTTATCTGTCTCTATAGGCATTTTAACAGGGTAGTATTTCGTGGCTTTCTTCTCGCCTGTTTTCAGTATGCGACCTTCAGCAATTAGGCTTGCAAGCCTACGTTGCAAGGTTTTGTAGTTTAAGGAAAAACTAAGATTTTCTGCAATTTTTCCACGCGAGAATCCTGCTGGGTTATTTTCCAAAATTGTTACGATTTCATCCATTTGTCTTTCAGTATCTTGTGTCATAAGGCCTCTCAGTGTCCCTTAATTCAAGATAGTTTATTTTAGGGACATAATCAAGCTGGTTTTGAGACAATGCTTGAATTTAAGAGACATTAAATCTCTGGCTCAAAACCCCGATCCCGATCTTGCTTGGCTTTGGTTTTTCTGACGCCTTCCGAAACTCTTCCTGCCATTTTGAGGGTTTGTCAGATTTCAGAGTCTGGTATTCCTGAATATCTTGGCGAAGCTATTCGATTTCGAGATCATGGGATGGCGATGCTGCTTATTTTTTTGGCGCAAATTGAACTGCTGGCGTTGTTCTATACCCGTGGCGTTATAGATTTAGGTTTTTAGTGTACGTGATATTCCTTTCAT
>CAZRYI010000293.1:0-2915 GCA_964604255.1 uncultured Nitrospirota bacterium | reverse complement strand
GAATGAGGAATTAGGTGAATGGATCTACGAAGGACGTTGTGATTCACTTTTATATCGACAGGTTTTCTCCCTCTATAATGCGAAAGATAATCGGGTGATCTCAACCTTGAGACAGAATTTAGAGAGATATCTCTAAAAAACACTCTGAGACAAAATTATTAATTCTGCCTCCTCTACCTCTTTTTAGCAATGAATCTGTCTGTAGCATATTATCTCAAATAGCAGATATTTATTTCTAACCACATTCCTCAGAATTACCCATCCGTAAACTTGTTTCTTTGTAGATGAACATTGGAATGTCATTCTCTAAAAATTGCTTAATATCATAAATGAGAAATAAGGAAAACGTAAAAAAACCGTGACACATCATGCTTTGACACAATACACGATTATCATTTTTTGAAGATCAATGATTTTTAAGGAAGCTCTGATGACCACAAATAACTGATAACGAAACAAAACTCTTTCACAAGTTTTTCCTGCCGCCCCTTTGCAATAAATATAGAAAAAAAGGAACACCGATCAGTGAGGTGAGGGTGCCTAGGCCGAGTTCTTCTGGGGCGACGAGGGTGCGCGAAAGCAGGTCGGCAACCACTAGGAGAATGCCTCCTGCTAAGAAACTTGCGGGAAGCAGGGTTGCGTGATTGGGGCCGAAGATGATTCGGATGATGTGGGGGATGATGAGGCCGACGAAGGGAATTGTGCCGGAAAAAGCGACGGCGGTGCCGATGATTATGGCAGACAAAATCAACAAAGATCGTTGAACAGACTTTATTTCTATGCCGAGGGCCTGTGCGCCTTCTTCTCCCTCCATTAAAAGCAAGTTCAAATCCCTTGAATAAAAGAGCAAGCCCGCGCTGGCGATTAGGATGGGCCAGAGGGCGATTTTTAAATCGCCCCAGCTCCGACCATCCAGGCCACCGACCAACCAGAAAAATATTTCTCTGAGCGCTGCGTCAGAATTAACCCGCATTAAAATCAAAGAAATGATTGCGCCCATTAAAATGCCAATGGCAATGCCCGAAAGCAGGAGGGTGGCAATTGGGGTGCGTCCCTGTTTTGTGGCAAGCGCATACACCAGAAAAAGTGTTGCCAAAGCACCGAGAAAAGCGGAAAACGGTAGGATGAGCGGATGTTTCAGGGCATAACCTGAGGCAATGACAATGACTGCGGCCAAGCCCCCGCCACTTGAAATACCGATGATGCCCGGATCGGCCATGGGATTGCGAAAGAGGGCTTGAAGACTGGCTCCGGCGATGGCGAGTCCACCGCCAATCAGGGCCGCCAGCAAGACACGCGGCAGACGGATACTCATGATGATCACTTCTTGTGTTTTATCCCAACCATCAAAATGCAACAAAGGCAGTTGATCAAACAGCATCTGCGTGACAATCGAAAAAGGCACTGACACTGCGCCGCTTGAGGCCGCCAGAATAATCGTGCCAATCAGTAATAGCAGCAGGATTGACAGCGATTGTGAGGCTGTCGAAAGCGGTTTTGCGACTTTCGTCATGGCTGGGAAATGATTGTGGTGTTGTGGTTGTGATCGGGCTGAAAGCGCCCAGGGTGTAATAGACGGGCCATTGCCTCCACACCTTCCACTATAAAGTGGGAAACGGTCGTCATGTGTTTTCCAGGGACTTGATAAACCCGGTTTTCCTGAATGGCTCTGAGCGATTGCAAGGCGGGATGTCTTAAGAGCGGCTGATTGACATCGCCTCCTTCTGGACGCCAGGCATTCAAAATAAGTATTTCCGGGTCGAGATCCACTACTGCTTCGAGAGAAATTTTGGGATGACCGCTGATGCCTGCTTCCGCCGCCAGGTTTCTGCCACCGGCCAGGGTCACAATTTCATCAAAAGTAGTTTCGGCACCAGAAGTCCATCGCTCGGGACTGTAGGAGAGCAGAGTGGGACGTTTCAGCTCTGAGGCAGAAAGTCGCTCTGCCACCTTTGCCAATCGCTGCATCATTTCTGCAATCAGGTTTTCTGCTTTTTCAGGCTCGCCGACAGCTTGCCCGACCAGACGGATATTTTTTTTGATCCCCGAAATTGAGGAAAAAGAGCTGAGTTTGAAGAGGGGAAAACCCAGGGCTTCCAATTGTTGAACCAGTGGTTTTTTTGTGTAACTCGCCACAAAAATCAGGTCGGGATTTAAGGCGACAATCGATTCAACACCGGGATGCCTGAATCGCAGCTTGACCTGCTTTGCCAAAACACTCACATGAGAAATATCGGGATCGGCTGCATAAGAGGTAATTGCGATAAGTCGTTCTGGCGCAACAAGCGATAGCAGGATTTCATCTGTGCCAAGGGTGAGCGAAACAATGCGCTGGGCCTTCGCAGCTGTTTGGGCGGCTGCAAAGGGACTGGAGAAAATCAAGACACAAAGCAGCAGGGCACTGCCAAACACGCTCATCATAAAAAAGATAAAAACATCAAAGCAGTGCTGGGTCAAGCCCGGCAGCACTTTGTACCTAAGTATTTCTATCTTCTATGGGAACATAGTCTGCGCCGTGTACGCCTTCGTAGATGGCAGTGGGGCGGAAAATGTGGTTGTCTTCCACTTGTTCGATCCAATGGGCCAACCAACCGGAAACGCGGGACATCGCAAAAATCGGCGTAAAAAAGTCGGTTTCGATCCCCATTTTTTGATAAAGAATACCCGAATAAAAATCCACATTGGCGTAGACTTTTTTCTTGGCAAGAAATTCCTCTCCCACACGCTCAACCTCAACAGCCACTTCATAAAGAGGCGAGGTGCCGAGGTGGGCAAACAGTCGCTTCGCCAGTCGTTGCAAAATAATCGCCCTGGGATCTTTCACCTTGTAGACCCGGTGGCCGAGTCCCATGATGCGTTCCTTGGCTTTCACCTTGGCTTCGATGTAGGGACGCACTTTGTCAACAGAACCGATC
>CAZRYI010000292.1:1208-2925 GCA_964604255.1 uncultured Nitrospirota bacterium | reverse complement strand
AATTGCAGTTCATCTCTATGGAGAAAACCTGAAAATGCGTTTTGAAGAATGTGAAGATTTAATTCCTAGAAAGATTGTTGAGCAACTCGACAAATATATTGTCGGACAAAATGAAGCCAAACGCATGGTGGCGGTTGCCCTTCGGAACCGCTGGAGACGACAGCGATTGCCGGAGGAATTAAAAGATGAAGTCCTGCCTAAAAATATCATCATGATGGGCCCCACCGGTGTTGGCAAAACGGAGATTTCCCGCCGACTTGCCAAGTTATCAGGTGCGCCTTTTATTAAAGTTGAAGCCTCCAAATTTACAGAAGTCGGTTATGTCGGACGAGATGTTGAGTCGATGGTGCGGGATCTTGTCGAGTTATCCGTAGGCATGGTCAAAGCCCGTCACAATGAGGTGATCAAGGAAAAAGCAGCGACTGCAGCAGAAGATCGCATTCTGGATCTCTTATTGCCTTTGCCTGCCCCCCGAACACCCACGGGCGTTTACAGCGAATCCAAGGAACTTGAAGGGCCGCAACCGGACAGCTACAAACAAAGTCGCGAAAAACTCCGTCAGCAATTGCGTGATGGCAAACTGGATGCGCGTGTGGTTGAGCTGGATGTGAATGACAAATCGGGTATGCCGATTGGCGTGATCTCGAATGTCGGTATGGAAGACCTTGAGATGAACCTGAAAGAAATGCTTGGCAACATGATGCCGAGCAAAAAGAGACGTCGAAAGGTTAAGGTGCCGGAAGCGCTCTCCCTTTTAAATCAGGAAGAAGCTCAAAAGTTAATCGACATGGACGAAGTGGTTGAGGAAGCCGTGCGTCAGGTGCAGGATTCAGGCATTATTTTTCTCGACGAAATCGACAAAATTGCCAGCCGGGAAAAGGGAGGCGGTGGTCCAGACGTTTCCCGAGAAGGTGTTCAACGAGATCTTTTACCCATCGTCGAAGGCTCAACAATCAATACCAAGTACGGCATGGTGAAAACGGATCACATCCTTTTTATTGCAGCGGGTGCCTTTCACACCGCCAAACCCTCGGACCTGATCCCGGAATTGCAGGGGCGCTTTCCCATTCGGGTTGAACTGGATTCCCTCGGAAAGGATGAATTTATCCGAATTCTGACCGAACCACAGAATTCTTTGAGGCGTCAATACGTCGCCCTGCTCGAAACGGAAGGTGTTGATTTAAATATTACGGATGATGCGATTGAAGCCATTGCCGAGACCGCCGTTCGCGTTAATGAGCGAGATGAAAACATTGGTGCTCGGCGACTCTTTACCATATTGGAACGCTTGCTCGACAAGGTGTCATTCGACGCACCCGAACTGGAAGACAAAAAAGTCGTCGTCGATGCCGCCTACGTCAATGAACGGATGCAGGGCATCGTGAAGGACGGTGATCTTTCCAGGTATATTTTATAATCTTTTTTTCACGAAAGAACAGACCATGAATCCCTTAGAAAAACTAGGCCAAAAAGCACAAATCCTCATAGAAGCCCTTCCCTACATTCGTTCCTTTCACGGTAAAACCATCGTCATCAAATATGGTGGATCTGCAATGACAGAAGAGCGCTTAAAACGGCAGTTTGCGGAAGATGTTGTCCTGATGAAGTTTGTCGGGATGCATCCCATCATCATTCATGGCGGCGGGCCGCAGATTTCCGGCATGATGAAACGTCTGGGAAAAGAACCCGAATTTATCAAAGGTGTGCGTGTGACGGA
>CAZRYI010000292.1:0-1108 GCA_964604255.1 uncultured Nitrospirota bacterium | reverse complement strand
CCGTTGTGGAAGTGAAAAAGTCCGACATAGCGTTGGTCAAAAGGGATTTCCCCTAAGCCTGCTTTGAGCTGATAGGGAGACAGCAGGTAGCGTGAGTCCGAGAGCGCTTCAAACATTTCAACAAAGTTTTGTAAGAGCAGCTTTTGTGTTTGCCCATTGATCCGTTCGTTGTTGATCAGCGAAACCGTTTGATCAATCCATCTGGGCTGCATACCCACACCTTCAAGGGTTTGCTGATGTTTTTCAGCCCTGAGCAGTTCAAGAAATTCGGTCGGCGAATCCAGGGTAGCTCGAAGCGCGTTTAAATAAATTTCGTTGAGTGATGCAATTTCATTGAGATGAAGTTTTGGCCCATCATCATGGTAAGAGATGCTTAGAATACCGCCGATTTCACTTGCGTGGTGGTCACGCGAGGCAATCAGTTTCTGATAAATTTCTTCCTGGGCTTCGGGGGAGGAAAGGGCGACCTTCAGGTCATCGTGATCCGTTTGAAACAGCTCGGCATCATAGAAACCCTGCACACCGATTTCGTAAAAATGTCCAAGCAAGGTGTTTGGAAAATCATGGGTGGCGATTTGGTAGGCAATTGGAATCCCATTAAAAAATGCCTGGTTGCCTTTGGAAAGGCGAGCAAGGGGGGAATCAGCAGTATAGATAACTTGGGTCGCAAGTTGCAGGTAACAGAAAAGTACGGGGACGAGCCAATAGTTGTTAATAAAGCGGCGAGCCCGATTAAAACCTGTCCGCCTGCGACGATCCTGCCATGTCAAAATGCCTTCGTTTCCCATGAATTATCTCCTGCTTTGTTAATATCGCATCAGAAAGTCTATCACTGTACGGGAAGTGATTAGCATGGGTCAATCCCCTCAAAATAGGGGGTTTTTCTTTATCAATAAGGTAAAATAATCCTTCGGTATTTAGCGAAGCTCTCCCCCTCAGGCCTCTCTTAGCATGTATTTATCCCAAATTTACAATAAATCGATATAGATTGCTAAGTCTATCTCAAGTTGTTTAATGTATACTTTTGTCTTGGAATCTAATGACAGATTCACTTTTTTGGCATTATCTGGGAGGGACTGAAAATGGGATTTGGATGGGATGAAAACGA
>CAZRYI010000291.1:0-2945 GCA_964604255.1 uncultured Nitrospirota bacterium | reverse complement strand
TTCCCAAACTTATTTAATGAGGCCTTAATTTTTGATTTTATCGGGGTGATGACAGGGACAATTCACCTGTTTTCTAGACTGATTCAGTTTGAAAAAACCAAGTAGTGATTGCAGCGGCGCTTGGTGAAATTACTTTCAAAGCATACCAAACAAAGATGGGTTAAAATTGCAGGGAAGCGAAAGCGAAGTGTGTCGAAATATCCCCACAAGAGCACATTGACAATGAACAGTGTTTCTCAGAGTCATAAAATCCAATTGCCCCTTGCATTGATTGGGTCGGTGATTGTGATTTGCTTGCTGCCGGTGACCTTGAATTTATTCGGCGTCGATTTCGCCTCCAATCCACATTCCTTTGAGCCAGAGTCATTGTTAAACCCACAGCACGATAAAGCCGCTGTCATTGACGAAATGTTCTACATCCTGGCCGGTGGTCTGTCACACGCCTTATTGGAATGGACTGCGGTGGTTATTGCCATTGTGACTGTGTTGATGACCTTTGTGCATTTCTCCATACAGCGGGATATCACCACACCGATTATCGGCCTGGCATTGCTTTTTTCCGGTTTCATGGATGCATTTCACACCCTTGCCGCTACTCGTCTCATTGATGCCGTCGCAGATAACAGCAGGCTCATTCCTTTTACCTGGGCGCTTGCACGCGGTTTTAATGCAGGTATTTTGATTGTTGGTGCGCTCATCAGCATCGCGGTGCTGACAAAAAAGAGGCAAGAGCGGCAGAAAAGCCTGAAGATTATTCTGGTTGTCGCAAGCGCCTTTGCAGCCATTGCCTACTTAATGGTCAGCCTTGCGGCGAACAGTGAGACCCTGCCGGTGACTCAGTTTCCAGATGCCATGATCACCCGTCCATTTGATGTGCTGCCGCTTATTTTATTTTTAATGGCAATTCCCATCTTCCGGCTTTTGCACAAACGTAAACCCTCGCTGCTCAATGCAAGCCTGATCCTGGCAGTTGTGCCTGAAACAGTCCTGGAAGCGCATATGGCTTTTGGTTCATCACAGCTTTTTGATAACCACTTTAATATTGCCCATTTTTTAAAAATTGTCGCTTATGCCGTGCCGTTTATCGGACTCATGCTGTCTTATATCAGTACCTACAAACAAAGTACTGTTGCTGAAGAAGACATGCGCCTTGCAAAAAGGGAGGTGGAAAGCACAGCCGAGCAATTGAAGCTCATCCTGAAAAATGCTGTGGATGCCATAGTATCCATCAATCACAAAGGCATTATTACGTCGTTCAATAAATCGGCTGAAGAAATGTTTGGCTATCACAATGATGAAATCAAGGGCAAGAATGTCATCATGCTCATGCCACAGCACTTTCATGAAAAACACGATGGCTACCTGGCAGCCTACCAACTTACTGGAAAAGCAAACATTGTCGGTATGTCGGGTCGAGAGTTAATCGCGGTACGCAAGGGCGGCGAAAGCTTTCCGATGGAAATTTCTGTCACGGAAGTGATTACAGAGGAAAAGACGTTTTTCACGGCTTTTGTGAAAGACATCACAGAAAGAAAAAAAGTAGAAAATACCCTTAAGTTGGCGAAGGAAGCATCGGAAAGTGCCAACCAGGCAAAAAGCGCCTTTTTGGCTTCCATGAGCCACGAAATCCGAACGCCGCTCAATGGCATTATCGGTACGGCAAGCCTCCTGACCGACGCTCACTTAAATGAAGCACAGCAGCTGCAAGTCAAGACGATTGAAAAGTGTGGAAAAGGGCTGCTGAGCATTATCAACGAAATTTTAGACTTTTCCAAGATTGAAGCGGGAGAAATGACCCTTGAACCTTCCGTTTGTAATATGCGGGATGCGCTCGGAGAAATTGTCTATCTTTTCAAACCCAATGCCACTGAAAAAGGTTTGGCCCTCGTCTTTAGCTATTCAGATGAGATGCCGCAATACATGGTTTGCGATGTCGGACGTGTCCGTCAGGTCATCATGAATCTTGTTGGAAATGCCATCAAATTTACGGAACAGGGTGTCATTCAAATTGATGTGCAAGTGCTTGAAGCCAGGCAAACAGACATTACATGTCGCTTCAGTGTGAGCGACACGGGCATGGGTATTCCTGAAGAAAAACAGGACGCTGTTTTTACGAAGTTTGCACAGACAGATACTTCGTCGATTCGCAAAACCACCGGCACAGGTTTGGGGCTTTCCATTTGTAAAAGTTTGGTGGCATTGATGGCGGGTGAAATCGGTTTAGACAGCAAAGTAGGGGAGGGCGCTACTTTTTGGTTCGAAGTCGCCTTCCCGCTTGCGAGTGAATCAGAAATTGCCCATTTTGCCACGGATGAAAGAAAAAATATCGATCAAAACACAAGATTCAATGCCCATGTGCTGCTCGTGGATGACATTGCTTCTAACTTGCTGGTGGCGCAGGGCATGTTGGAATCGCTTGGCTGTAGCGTCGAAACGGTGGGCAATGGTCGTGAAGCCTTGGAAAAAATAAATGAACGCCCCTACGACATGATTTTTATGGATTGTCACATGCCGGTGATGGACGGTTACGAAGCGACGCAAGCCATCCGTAAGCGTGAGGGTCGGGACAAACATGTGCGGATTATCGCCCTCACGGCCAATGCCCTTTCAGAGGATCGCAACAAATGCCTGAGTGCAGGCATGGATGACTACATCACAAAACCGATCTGCAAGGATCAACTCATTCACATCATGCAAAAATACAATGTCTCCCAGGCAGATCCGTCGGGGATAAAAAAGGAAAAAGCTCAGGAACAAAGTATGATGCCCGAAATACCAAACCAGGACATGATTGATGTCGATGTACTCAATGAGCTGCGTGATGCGATGGGCGATGTTTTCGGAAAAATCATCTCCGCAACAGTTGATGACATTCAACGCTTAATGCTGAATATTGAAGAAGCCATTTCCAATGAAGACAGCCATGCCCTGCGTGAAGCCGCACA
>CAZRYI010000290.1:0-2953 GCA_964604255.1 uncultured Nitrospirota bacterium | reverse complement strand
TGATTGAGCAGGGCAAAGGTTTGATCCTGATCGTGAATAAATCCGATCTTTTTGCGGGCGACGAAGAACGGCGAGCGCAGATTGAGCAACAGTTTGATTTCCGTTTTTCCTTTGTGCATGATCTGCCCAAAATTTATGTTTCGGCCCTGACCGGAAAGGGTATGACTCGGCTTTTTAAAAAGATTGATGAGGTTTTTGATGCCTATACCAAGCGGGTGCCAACAGGGCAGCTCAACCGCTTCTTTGAGCGGGTGATTCATAAACATCCTCCGGCAAGTTACAAGGGCAAGGCGATCAACCTTTTTTATATTACTCAAGTCGGCACAGCCCCTCCCAGTTTTGTCATCTTTTGTAATATTTCTGCGGGAGTCACAGATCAATATCTGCGCTTTGTGCAAAACCAATTGCAAGAGACTTTTGCTTTCTGGGGTGTGCCGGTTCGTGTGAAGGTGCGCGCACGAAAGCGGGTTCAGCTACAGCAGATTCTGAATAAAAAGCGGTAGATGCTTCGCTGAGTCTCCCATCGACCAACTCAATCGTGTTTAAAGAGGCTGTTGATCACATGTATCCTTTGGGATACAATTGAGCCGTGATTGAAATTCGTAAGACCGAAACTTTTGCTCGGTGGCTTGATGGCTTACATGACCTTCGCGCGCGTGCTCGCATTTTAGTACGGATAGAGCGGCTGGCGAGCGGTAATCCGGGAGATGCGAAGCCGGTAGGTGAAGGCGTTTCAGAGTTGAGAATCAGTTATGGCCCCGGTTATCGGATTTATTACAAACAGCACCAGCGCTCTGTCGTTATTTTACTGGCGGGTGGGGATAAGAAATCCCAAGTACAGGACATCAAAACGGCCTTAGCCCTAGCACAGAATCTGGAATAGGAGCATTTTATGTCTAAAACCATGACGACTCGATACGATATTGCAGAGCATCTTCGTACACCTGACGAAATGGCTGCTTATCTTGAGGCCTCTTTTGAGGAAGCCGATGGTGACGCGAGTTTTATCGCAAAGGCTTTAGGAGACATTGCACGGGCAAGAGGCATGTCCCAGGTCGCGCGTGACGCGGGTTTATCCCGAGAAAGTCTTTACAAAGCCCTCTCCGGGGAACGCAGTCCTGGATTCGATACCATTCTCAAAGTGATGGGCGCATTGGGTTTAAAATTACACGCAGAAGCAATCCAACAAGACTAAAGTATTTTTTGAGGAAAAGTAATTATGCCCTATAACGATTTACGACAGTTTATCTCCTTTCTTGAAAAGAAGGGCGACCTTGTTCGCATCAAACAAGAGGTTGATCCCTACCTGGAAATGACGGAAATCTATGAGCGTCTCATCAAAAAAGGTGGCCCCGCCGTCCTTTTTGAAAACCCGAAAGGTTCAAGCATACCGGTGTTGCTGAATCTCTTCGGCACGGTCGAACGGGTGGCTCAAGGACTTGATACCGACGAAAAAGGTTTATTGGAAATCGGGGCTTTTCTAGCTTTTCTTCAGCACCCGGAACCGCCGAAGGGTTTTGTGGATGCCGTAAAACATCTGCCTTTTTATGCCAGAATTCTACATCTTTCCCCAAAGAAAATTAAAAATGCGCCCTGTCAGGAAGTTGTTTTGTTGGGAGATGATGCCGACCTGGATGCCATCCCCATTCAACATTGCTGGCCGGACGATGCTGCACCTTTAATCACCTGGCCGCTCGTGATTACTAAACCGGCACCCGGCGTTGAAGGCAAAAGCAATGCGGGTATTTATCGGATGCAGAAACTCGACAAAAAACGGACCATCATGCGATGGCTGAGTCATCGCGGTGGTGCCGATCACTACCGGCAATGGATGGCACAAGGCAAGCCTATGCCCGTAGCTGTGGCGATTGGCTGTGATCCGGCCATGACGATTGCAGCCGTCACACCAGTGCCGGAACAGATTGGGGAGTTTCACTTTGCGGGACTGCTTCGCAAAAAGCAGGTGGAATTGGTGAAGTGTAAGACAGTCGATCTCGAAGTTCCCGCCACGAGTGAGTTGATTATTGAAGGAGAAATCCATCCGGGCGAAATGGCAGATGAAGGGCCTCATGGCGATCATACGGGCTATTATAACTCGGTCGAACCTTTCCCTGTTTTTCGCGTGACCTGTATTACCCATCGTAAAAACCCGATCTACCAAAGCACGACAACAGGTCGCCCACCAAGAGAAGATGCCATTATTGGACTGGCCCTTAACCAGATTTTCCTGCCGCTTTTAAAACAGCACTTTCCTGAAATCATTGACTTTCATCTGCCGATGGAAGCCTGTTCCTACCGCTTTGCGATCATTTCAATTAAGAAACAATATCCGGGTCATGCAAAGCGGGTGATGATGGGCATCTGGGGCTTTCTCAAGCAGTTTCTCTATGTTAAATTTATCGTCGTTGTGGACCCTGAAATTGATATCAGAAAATGGGACGATGTGATTTGGGCCATTTCGACACAGGTTGATCCGGCCCGAGACACGTTTGTGATCGAACACACCCCCATTGATTATTTGGATTTCGCATCGCCGGAACCGCGTTTGGGATCAAAAATGGGCATTGATGCCACCGCAAAAATCCCACCGGAAACCCACAGGGAGTGGGGTAAAAGCATGTCGATGGATCCGAAAGTAATCAAAAAAATAGATGAAATGTGGCATGAACTAGGACTAGAGCCATGAAAAAATCACTCAGTTTAATTGCGATACTTGGTTTCGTTGCTATCCTCTCGTCAGCCTCTTTTTTGAAAGGCGCGGATTCATCCGCCCTTCTTGTAACCGAGGAACATCAGGAAAAAGCAGAGCGCCTTACCCGCACACCGTCTGATGGTCAGGACACCGTCGGGGCTAAAATTGAAGGCAGTTGTCTACATTGCCATGCCGAGTCCAGCACATTAGACCGTAACCTCAATCAACCCGAATGTCAGGAATGCCACGGTCAACCGTCCA
>CAZRYI010000289.1:0-2956 GCA_964604255.1 uncultured Nitrospirota bacterium | reverse complement strand
CTTGAAAATAAGTGGCTGGCAGAGGAAAAGGCCCGTCTTGAAGTGCTGACACAACAGCAGAATCGAGAATTAAACGAACTCAATAATACGCTTGAAAAAAAGGTTGAAGCACGTACGGAAGAAGTTCGCCAGACCATGGGTTTTCTGGAACTGGCGCATAAAACATTGAAAGAAAACTATGCGACCTCGGTAAAGGTCTTTGCAAACCTGATTGAAATTCGCGGGGGGGCGATGGCAGGACATGCCCGTCGGGTTGCCGAGATGTCAGAAAAACTTGCGACCCGAATGGGGCTTTCCGAAGAGGACTGCGAGGCTTTGGCTTTTGCAGCCCTTCTGCATGATATCGGCAAGATTGCCCTGCCGGATGATCTAACCGAAAGAGCCTACAACAACCTCGACTCCAAGGAACGCGAGCGTATCGAAAAACATCCTGTTATCGGACAGGCAGCCCTCATGCCGCTTGAACCATTGAAAAATGCAGGGGCCCTTATTCGTAGTCATCATGAGCGTTATGATGGAAAAGGCTACCCCGATCAATTACATGGGACACAGATTGCGCTCGGGGCACGCATTCTGGCCGTGGTTAATGAGTATGATGCACTTCAAGGAGGAACGCTGGCTGACCGACGTTATCCTGAGCAGGAGGCACGCCGTTTTTTAAGCGAGCAGGGTGGTTCGCGCTACGACCCGACTGTGGTGAGCGCCTTTATAGATTTGTTGGGCGAAGCAGACCAGGAGGGAAGGAAACAGGGAGGAGAACTTCGCCTGAAGTCCTCGGCTTTGAAGGCGGGGATGGTTTTGACCCGGGATTTGGTTTCTAAGACTGGCGTTTTATTGTTGTCCAAGGGACATGTGCTTGAGGAGACAATCATCAAAAGAATTTTTCATTTCGAGGCAGAAATGGAAGGCGACGTCAAAATATATGCCCGATTCCAATGACCGGGCAATGGCCGCCCTAACACTTGGCCTCGAACCAACGCTGTCTCAAGAGGGAGACAAAAACAAGTAATCTAATTTACAATCCATACTCCTGAGATGACAGTCGCTGTATTGTGAGTTTGAGACTGTGAACGCTTTGAGAGAGTCACGAACAACATACACACCCTAAAAAGCTTTTTTTCATTGCAAAAATCCCTTATTTTAAAGCCTTTGATTTACAGTTTTCGCTAGAGATTTACTGATAATGCCATCACAATAAGTGGTATAAGAATTGCTTTACTGCGAAGGAGAAAAAAACTAGAGCTACTTTTCTAGAATCTCCATGTTCAAAAACTTAGATCCACCTAAGATACTTCGGAGTCATGGTAATCGGAAAGCAACTGCATAAAAGTAAGACAATTTTTTCCCAACAAGCTGGGTCAGTCCTTGAAAAAACCTCCAATAAGCGGGGAAATAGTTTAAATATTTCAAGAATACATAAAAAAATTCCCGCCTCACGGGCGTATCAAACTTTAGGTGTATAACTTGCTTTCTTCGGGACAGAAAACTCAACGACGCTTTCCAACCTCAAAATGAAGGTATTCTGAGACACATGACGCTCAACAGGAAAATCACTATTCTCTTCACAATATCGCTCACATTCTTTTATTTCGGGCAAACATCCGTTTTCGCGATCAATTACTACACAGACAATGCCGTTTCGACATCTGGCGCTGGCTCAATCGCTTCACCGTTTCAAACAATTCAGGAGGGAATTGATGTCCTGGCTCCTGGAGATATCCTCCATATCAGAGGTGATAGCACGGGACAAAGCTACAGCGAAACACTCTCGTTTTCAGTGAGTGGTACCGCCTCACAAACCATTACGATCAGGGGATATGAGAATGAGAAAGTCATTCTTACGGGCGCTTCAGGGTCTCGATTTAACATTAGAGAAGACTATTGGATATTCGACAATCTCATTATTGATCAAGCCAATATTTCATCCGATGCCATTAGGGTGAACGGCAACAACATTATTTTTCGGAATTTAGAAATCCGCAATGGCCGTCGGGAAGGCATCGCGATACAAGTTGCAAGCTTTGTTACGATTGAAGATTCTTATATACACGACTTTATGTGGATTGACTCTGGAGTACGAAGAGATGCCCATTGCATCCTCATCGAAACTGACCGGAGCGATAGTATTACCGACATTAAAATTCTAAGAAATACAATAGAACGCTGTAGCGGCGATGGCATTCAAATTTTTGGTACAACAGGACAAGCCATTTCAGAATACGCAAAAAACGTCGAGATTATCGGAAATACCTTCATTGACGGTACAGCTGCCCTATCCGGCTTAACAGAAAATGCCCTGGATTTTAAGGCGGGTGACACTGTTCTGGTAAAAGACAATACAATGCGAGGCTACACAAATAATAAGACGATTGTCGTTCAAAAAGGTTGCCGGAATATTACCATAGCAAGCAATATTATCAGCGATGGTGACCGGGCCATTGAGATGCGTCAAGAGGGTGGAGCAGTATTTATTCAGCTCAATAACAACATCAAGAATAACGTGATTTACAACATGGCCTCCTATGCACTGGCATTTGACGGCGTAAAAGATATCAGCATTGCCAACAACACTTTGGTCAATATCGGGGGTAATTCCTTCCGATTTGAGTCTACACTTGGATCCTCAACACCAAGCGTAGACGGAGGGATTATCAAAAATAATCTTGTCTATCAAAGTGGTTCCCCCAGTATCAAAGACGCATTCTCCAATCTTGATATTGCATATAACGGCTGGTTTCAATCCAGCGCGGGAGGCTTAAGCCAAGCCAGCGATACGACAGGGACAGACCCTCTTTTTGTTGATGAAACAACAGATGATTATCGTTTACAGGTACTGAGTTCGGCAGTGAATGCCGGAGTTGATGTGGGGATTGTTTTTTTTGGACTCGCCCCCGACCTAGGGGCTTCTGAATATAATCCCGGTGAAGATACCACACCACCTGATGCACCGACCGGC
>CAZRYI010000288.1:1164-2981 GCA_964604255.1 uncultured Nitrospirota bacterium | reverse complement strand
CGTCTCAAAGACATTCGTGACCTGCTCATTGATACCGGAGCCGGTTACAAGGCCCACACCATTATTGAACAGGGTCGGGTGGATGAAATGATTACGGCTTCCCCGATGCAACGTCGAGAAATTGTTGAAGAGGCCGCAGGCATTGCAAAATATCGTCTGCGAAAAGCCGAAGCCCTTCGGAAATTGGAATCCACCGAGCGGAACCTGGTGCGCGTTCGAGACATTATCGCCGAGGTCAAACGCCAGCGTGGTGGCCTGGATCGACAAGCCAGGAAAGCAGAGCAATTCAAACAACTCAAGGCAACATTAAAAACCCTGGAATGCCAACTGGCTTATCAGGAATGGACGGAATGGACGCAAAGCACTGCCAGTCTCCTAGAAAAAGAGAACAGCTTCAACGATCAGACTGCACACTTGGTTTCTGCCCTGGCTGCACTGGAAGTCAAACAGGCTGAGGCCAAGCTCGCCCTGACCCAAAAAAATGAAGACCTCAACACTACCCAGCAGCAGATGACTGAAATCGAAAGTGGCATTGCTCGCCTTGAAGGCCGAATTCAGACTCTCCAGGCACAGCGAACAGAATGGCTTGCCTCTCAAACACAGTTTGAGCAGGAAATTGGCAAAATCAACACGCAACAAGAGACATTGGTTTATGAAGATGAAGAGCTTAAACAATCGGCTGAAGAAATAGCAGCAACACTCCCGGAAAATGAAGACCTGCTTACGGCAAATGAAGCCGAAGTGAATTTACTTGAAGGGGAAATCAGGAAAAAGGCGCAGGCACAGGATCAGGGAAAAGCCGCCCATTTTGCCCTTGTTTCCAAACTGACGACCTCAAAAAACAATCTCATCCACTTTGGGGCCCGCAAAGAGGATCTGCAAAGACTCAAGGAACGCTCCGAGCTTGAACGGGAAAAAATTGCCGCACAGTCAAATGAATCGTCCTCAGCACTGAAACAGCTTCAGGCACAATCGGAAGAAGTGGCGGAGCAAGTCCTAGAAAAACGGGAGGTACAACGCGAAGCCCTGGCACTTAAAATAAAAACAGAGGCTAAAATCGGCAAGCTGGGGGAAACACTCTTAGGTCTTAAGGAGGACTTGGCGGGTGCGAAGGCCCAGGCCGCCTCGGTGCAGCGATTTTATAAGGGTGTTCTGCAAAAAAAAGAGGGCGGAGAAAACCCTTTGCTGGAGCTTGCCGGCTTGCAAGGGATTCTTGCTGACCTGATTGAGGTGCCTGCTGAGTATGAACGGGCCATTGAAGCCCTCTTGCAGTCCCGACTGAGAGGCCTTGTATTAGAGGATCATACGGAAATCAAAAAAGGCCTTTCTCTGATTGACGAAATGTCCCTGGGACGTTCGGCTTTTTTCCCCCGAAGCCTTAGGTCTCATACAAAAACAGCCACAACGCCGGTTGCAGGGGAAGGTCTACTTGGTAAAGCACAGGAACTGATCGGCTTTCGCAAAGGGTATGAGGTGATGGCTGAAGCCCTGCTGGGTGGAGTCTACCTTGTGAAAGATTTGGAAGCGGCAATGTCGCTCTGGAAAACCTTTCCCGAAGTGGAAACCTGGCTCAGTTTGCGAGGCGAGGTCATTGATCGTTTTGGCATCGTGTTTGGAGGCCAAGTCTCCGGCAAAAGCATCCTGGAAGAAAAACGGGAACTGCATACCCTGTCTGAGCAGATTGATCGTTTACAGGAAAAACTGATTCAGACTGAACAAGAGATTGAGGCCGAGCGAAACCTCTTTCATCAAACAGTCTCTGAAATCGATTTGCTGAATGAAGACATTCGACTTGCCGATCTTGAGCAGCTCAAACG
>CAZRYI010000288.1:0-1064 GCA_964604255.1 uncultured Nitrospirota bacterium | reverse complement strand
GTGATTCGTTTAAGAATGTTGACGACTTCACTCAAAGAAAAACGGACACACATCCAGGAAAAACAGGCTAGAGTCTCAAGGGAACTTACAGCACTTCAGCAACGATTAGAAGAAATGACACGTCGGAATCTTGGGCTCCAGGAAAAGCTTGTGACGGGCAAAAACGATGAAACAGCCCTGACGACAGAAATTGAAAAACAGTCTCAGAAACGGGACACACAGCTTACAGAAATTCGCTTACAGCGAGAGCTTCAGGCGGGTCTATTATCAAGTGCACAAAACCTGGAGCATGAAGCGGCGGTGCTTCAGAAAGAGTCAAAACAATGTGAAGCAGAACAGCAAACCATCGCCCTCAAAAAAGTCGAAGCAACGATGAATTGCCAGAGAATTGCGGAAGAGATCACGCATCGATACGAAATCGACATCGCCGACTATAGACCTTCGGAAGTAGAGGGCTTTTCTGATTTTTCTGGTTTTTCCAATGATGCAGCACAAACACAGGTCACGACACTGAGACAAAAGTTAGGTGCCTTGGGCACGGTTAACTTGGCTGCCATTGAGGAATACAGTGAGCTGGATACGCGATTTCAGTTTTTGAGTACTCAAGACGCCGATTTGAACCAGTCAATTGAGGGCCTGAAGGAGGTCATCAACAAAATCAACAAAACCACTCGGAGTTTATTTGTAGATACCTTTCATTTGCTGAATGAAAAATTTTCAGAGGTCTTCACCTCCTTTTTCGGTGGCGGCACGGCAAAACTGGTGTTGCTTGACGAAACCCAACCCCTTGAATCGGGCATTGAATTGATCGCCCAACTCCCGGGAAAAGGAGATCGAAAGATCACCTTACTCTCAGGCGGCGAAAAAGCCCTGACCGCAATCTCCCTGCTTTTTGCCACCTTCCTAATCCATCCAACACCCTTCTGTCTTTTGGACGAAATTGACGCCCCGCTCGACGAAGAAAACACCCGACGTTTCGCGCAAACCCTGCTCGAAATGTCGGAAAAAACCCAGTTCATCGTCGTCACCCACAACAAGTTATCAATGGAAATCGCCGACGTACT
>CAZRYI010000287.1:0-3000 GCA_964604255.1 uncultured Nitrospirota bacterium | reverse complement strand
TTAAGAAGGTAGCGGTATTGTTCCTTAAAGACTACCATCTTTTTTGTGGCTGTCAATTGAGCCGCAGGGGGATTTTTAAGTCGGATCTAAGTACTGAGGGGGAGGAAATTTTCGGGTTTGTCGGTCAGACTGAGATCTTCACAATTTGCGAAGGTCTCAGGAGATCAGCTTTCTAGCTTGAGAGACCTGATGTATTGAACAATCTTCCAGGCTTCTTCTTCTGAGATGACTCTCGGTATGGCAGCGAACATGCTTGTTCTGTCCACACCAAATTTAATCGACCAGAATATTTCACCGTCCGTTCTCAACATCTGGAAGCTTTCATTGGTTAAATCTCGCGGTCTTGGTGAAAGCGTAGTTCCAGACTCGCCGTCGCCTTTTCCTGTATAACCATGACAGGCATAACAACCGCCTTTGCCTTCGTAGAGTGTTTTACCTTCCTGAACAATTTGCGATGAAGTGTCCAAGGGGCTTTTGATTTTTCGTGCTTTGGAAGGGGCACGGGGGCGAGAGATATCAACCGTCGTGATCACCGGATTATCTGCCATCGGCGGCGCGATGATTGAGGTAAAAAAATGGATCGCGATACCAAATCCAGCGACCATCGTCAATAAGACCAATATAGTCTTGCCTTGTCCCATTACATCCCCTTTTTGAGCCGATTCCGGTCTGTCATTCTTGCTGTCTCTCTTCCGCCTTTGCAGCTTCCCACAGTGCGTTCATCTCGTCAAGGGAGAGGGTACTGAGTTCACGCTTATTTTGTTTTGCCTGTAATTCGACCTTTTGAAAGCGCTCAGTGAATCGGTGAATGCTGCCTCGCATGGCATCCTCGGGATTGATCTTCATGAGGCGTGCGTAGTTGACAACGGAAAAAAGAAGATCCCCGAGTTCATTTTCAATCTCTGTATGATCTGATTCCGCAATCGCTTCCCGAAGTTCTTCAAGCTCTTCTTCTATTTTCTCAAAGACAGGCTCCGGAGATTGCCAGTCAAAGCCGACACGAGCGGCTCTCGCCTGTATCTGGTGGGCGCGTAGCAGGGGAGGCAGGTTTTTGGGTACGCCGTCCAAGGCCGACTTACGTTCCCGGTTGCCGGGTTCTTTGCGCTTGATTTCTTCCCAGCGCGCCAAAACGGCCTGACTTTGCAGAGGTTCTTGTTGTTTATTTTCTGGTGCTTTATTTTCCTCTGGGTCAAAAACATGAGGGTGACGTCGGGTCATTTTTTCGTTGACCGTCTTTAGCACCAATTCGATATCGAAGGCATTTGTTTCTTTCGCAATTTGGGAATGAAAAAGCACTTGAAACAAGAGATCCCCCAACTCTTCACAGAGCGATTCCGGTTTTTGTGAATCAATTGCTTCAATGACTTCGTAGGCTTCTTCGACGAGGTAGGGTTTTAAGGACGAATGACTCTGCTCACGATCCCAGGGACAGCCGCCCTCTCCACGTAAGCGACTCATCACCTCAACCAGTGCATCAAATTTTTCAGACATTTTTTAGTCTCAGTCAGATTTCTGTGCGCATGGCCCCGGAATAACCTGCATTTTCAGGCCATCAACAGGGCGGTGAGTCCGCAACTCAGGGAAAGACGCATCAAGGATGTTGATTGTCGATAGAGCGGATGATTGAGTTTGATCTCGTGAACAGATTCAGAGGTTTTAGCTGTAAAAAGCTGTTTTAACAGTGGCGAAATTTTAAAAAAGGCATAGAGTGAAATACCCGACATCAGCGCAATGGCACTATATCGGATCAGATTCCAGGGGGTGAGATTTTCCCAGGACCAGAACTTGATAATGCCGGTTGAAATCAGCGCCAGGGTGCAAAGCAGGGTGATTTGATTAAATCGCTGAAGGATGATTGCAAGCAGGGCGGAGAGGTTCCGTTGCGAGGTCTTGATGGAAAAAAAGCTCGGAATAATGACTGCCTGAATCATCAGGATACCGCCAACCCAGATCGAGAGCGCAAGCAGATGAATGAACTGCACCCCCATGAAGTAAAAATTAGGGACGGGCGTTTCCATTTAATGAGAAGCTCTGGTTTGGTTTTAAGGAGCGTTTGTGCTTGCAGGTTCCGCCCACATGCCACGCTTGTCGTGCCAGGCCATTTCTTCGATTGACCAGAAGCGTTTCCTGTGTTTCATAAAAACGGGCGTTTTGTCAGCCCTTGCCAAACCAGCCTTGAGTAATTCTTCATTGGCAAGTAATTTACTTTCAACAAGGTACACATAGGCAGTGAGACGTCCGAACTGATCCCTCTTTTTTGCGGGATCAACCTCAATCAGCACTTTTTTTCCTTCGACCAGTTTTTTATTGAAGTCAGCGGCTTCTTCAGCGTAAGGCTCGGGACTACGAACCCAGCGGTTATCAATCTTTTTCCGAAGCTCGGGAGCGTTGATGCCCAGGTAACGCACAACGCGACCGTTTTCAAGTCGAACAGTGTCTCCATCGATGACTTTGATCACTGTTGATTCAAACAACTCCTGTGCGGAGGCCAAAGGGAGAAAGCTGAAAACAAGCAGCACTCCAATGAAAAACCGGGAGAGAAGTCGGGACTGAAAAGGGGTAATTGTTTCTTTTTTGTGTCTCATGATCATTGGATGGGCTCTTTCTGTTCTTCTTTATCGACCCATTCCCCGATGACTTTTTCTTGGTCGGGTGCCATATCGACAAACTTGATGCCGATACCTTCTGCCGGTTGTAGGCCTGTTTTTTCGTATTTTTTCTTCCACACCACCTCACTCATGCAGGAAACGGTGGTTTTGTTGTCAGGCAGAACAAACTCAATCGGAAAGCGATCTCCGACTTCAAGATCCTGCCTCCCGGCAAGGAAAGCCCCGCCTTTGCTGACATTCTCAGCATAGGCGAGAAAGATTTTATTGGCGTGTTTGCCTTTGATTTCCACGACAAGGAAGGGACTTCGCGGGGATTCTCGACGATTGCTGCCGATGTTTTCTACGGCGGATCTAAATTCTTCTTCTGCGGATTCTTCTCTGGCAGTCATTT
>CAZRYI010000286.1:0-3003 GCA_964604255.1 uncultured Nitrospirota bacterium | reverse complement strand
AGCCTGAGTGAGATCAATGACGGACGCCGCACCAAATCCCAATGCCAGTGACAACAAAGCCAGAATACCCACCGGGATGAGCAGATTGACAGACGGCATTTTTAGCGGCGCTTTTTCCTGCTCCTGGCAGCAAATTTGCTGCCAGGACTTAAATAGATAAAAAAGCGTGAACAAACTCACCACCAAAGCAATGGCAATGGGAATATAAAAACCTCCTTCAAATCCAGCCTTCACCAGTTGAAACTTCATAAAAAAACCACTGGCAGGAGGAATGCCACCGAGCGCAGCCACGCCGATTAGCAGGAAGAGAGAAAAAATTGGGGAAATTTTGATCATGCTGCCCTGTGCCGCCAGTTCTGTCGTACCGCGCATTTTTTTTAAAAAGCCTGCAGCCATAAAGAGTCCCGATTTGATGATGCCGTGACTGATGGTATAAAAAAGGGCTGCGCCCATACCGGCAACAGTAAAAAAGCCCACCCCCAATAAGATATATCCCACCTGACTGACACTACTGTAAGCCAATTGTCTCTTAAAATCGCCCTGGGCGACGGCTCCCATTCCACCGACAAACATGGTGATGCAGGCCAAAGTGATAATGAAGACCTGAAAATAGTCCTGGAGGTCTACAAAAATCAGGCAAAACACCCGGATGATGGCGTAGACCCCGACCTTGATCAATATGCCGGAAAGCATGGCGCTGATGGGCGTCGGTGCGGAAGAATGGACATCAGGAAGCCAGAAATGCAGGGGCATCATCGCCGCTTTTAAACCGAAGACTGCAATGAGCAGCATTGCAACAGCACTTACCAGAGGATGGTCAATATGAGGCTTCAGTTTGACCGCTAGATCTGCCATATTGAGGGTGCCAGCCAGGGCATAAATCCCCCCTACTGCGGTTAAAAACATCGTGGAAGAAAGCAGGCCCATACTGATGAGTTTAATGCCACCCTCAATTTGTTTCTTCTCTCCGAGCAGGGTCAATAGGGCATAAATCGACATCAGCATGACCTCGAACATCACAAAGAGATTAAAGAGGTCGCCGGTTAAAAATGCCCCGTTTGTACCTGCCCAAAGAAAGAAAAACAGGGGGTGAAAGAGACACTGCTGGTCATCCTGTTCTAGATAATCAAAGGAGTAAAACAAGGCGCAAATCGAGATAATGGCTCCGAGAACCAGCATCAAACCACTGAGTAGGTCTCCCACCAAAACAATGCCGAAGGGAGGTGCCCAACCGCCCAATCGATAGGTCTGAATTCCATAATCCTGGATGGAAAACAGCAAGGAAATATTGACCCACAAGATGCTCAAACCCGAAATCCAGATGGTAAGACGCCGGGCCATAAGGTAGGGCTTTAGCAAAAGCAAAAGAATGGCTGTGCCGAGCGGGATAATGAAGGGCAAAACCATCAACTGCGTCATCCGCGTTGCCCCCGAACATCATCGACATTGCTGGTCTGGAAATCTCGGTAGACGCGCAGGGCGAGTACCAATAAAAAAGCCATCGCAGCGAAGCCGATCACAATAGCCGTCAAGACCAGGGCCTGGGGAATCGGATCGACGTAGGGAATATTCGCATCACCTCCTAAGATCGGCACTTGTCCGTCGCCGATCCATCCGGAAGTAATTAAGGTGACGTTCGCAGCATGTCCCAGCAGACTGAAACCCAAGACCAGTTTGAGGATATTTTTTTGTAAAATGAGATAAGTGCCCGAAGCAAAGAGCACCCCAATCACCATCGGAAGCAAAATCTTCACGCCTTCTCCTCCCCCAGCAAGGTCATGACGGTGACACAAACCCCGCAAACCACAAAATAAACACCAAAGTCAAAGATCGCCGCCGATGCAAATTCCCAGTTTTCGTTGATTAGCGGCATATCAATATGGGCTACGCCACTTTTTAAAAAATAACCTCCGAAGAATAAGCCTGCCATACCAACAAGAAAAGAAAGTGCTAATCCACCGGAGAAAAGGTAGTAGAAAAATGCACCGCGATGCCGCCAGTCGAAGCGATAACCATAAGCCAGATAGATCAAAATAATCCCGGATGAAGTCATAAGACCCGCAATAAATCCTCCTCCTGGAAGTTGATGCCCCCTGAGCAGCAGATAGAGGGAAAAAATCATCAGGATGGGCACGACTGTCCGGGTAATGGTTTTAAAAATGACCGTACTCATAGGTCTGTGCCACCATCTTTAATAGCCTTCGGTCTTTTTTTCAGTTTCAGCAGGGCGTAGATACCCAGGGCAACAATCGCGAAAACAGAAATCTCACCCATGGTGTCAAAACCCCGAAAATCGACGATCACGACATTCACGACATTCCTCCCGCCCGCCAGTTTTTCGCTCACTTCCAAATAATAATGGGCAATGGACTCGGTAAAATGGCTGTCCATGACCATCGCCATGTAGTAAGTCATCACCACACCGACAAAAACAGAGAGTAGGACATCCATTGATTTTGCTGTTTTCTTTGTTTTTTCCTCAAAATAAGGAGGAACAAAATAGAAGACAAGCAGAATCAAAATTACTGAGATGGCTTCAACCAGAAACTGCGTTAGAGCTAAATCTGGGGCACCCATCAGGACATAAAAAAAGGCGACCAGGAAGCCGGTCATGCCGAGGGATAAAATGGCCGAAATCCGGTTTTTAAATCGAATGGTCGCTAGGGCAGCACAGACGATCAAGACAAAGGTTGCAGCCTGCGGTATCGTGATCCCTGCTTCTGTCAGCCCCCCAAGCGTGAGCGACCAGCCCTTGAAGAGAGAAAATAATAAAAGAGAAGTCATCACAAAAGTCACAATCATGAAGAGATAACGTTTCAGATGGCCGCTTTGAATCTGTAAGAGACTGCTCCGTGACACTGAAGGGATCCCTACCAGAAAACCACGATTGTAAAGAAAGTTAGGGTTGAAATGAGGAAATCTCGCCGCAATATTTTCCTGTAATGCGATCACTTTTTTTAAGCGAAAAAAGAGAAAACCGCCCAGTGCGACCGTAAAAAAGCT
>CAZRYI010000285.1:0-3012 GCA_964604255.1 uncultured Nitrospirota bacterium | reverse complement strand
ATTGATGGAGAGCATCTGCGAAATTGCAGCAACATTTTGTTTGACTGCGGCTTTGATCCAGATGCGATCACTTGGCAAAATGGTATTGGACGTGGTGGCTTCCAGGGGAATGACAAACTGAATGATACCGGAGCTGAGCAGTTGATTAGTGCCATCCAGCAGGACTTCGCTTTTTGAAAGGCTCCGCCAATAGTTGTCACAAAGCACCGACCAGTTGAGGTCTTCTTGCGATAAATCGGGATCGGCACTACCCTCTGCCACCTGAAAAAGCAGGCTCACACTGTCTCCCGCTTTTAAGTCTTTCAGCCCAATGAGCAACTCGCCTTCGCTGTCAAAGCTCGGAAGCAGGCTGACTGTTTTGTCCGTGAGATAATCAAATTGCTCACGCTGATATCGGTGTTCGCGCATTTGACCAAAATAGGCAATATGAAAAAATTGCAGGTCACTGTTTGAAAAATCATTCAAGTCATTGGATGCAATCGTCACGTCATCCGAATGGGCTTTGTAAGATAAAGAAATCGACTGAATCGTGGGAGTATAGGCTTCATTGGGGATGACTAGGGTGCCACCGTCTCGACTATATTTCATCACCTTTTTGACATAGGCTTTTCGATATTCAGGATGAAAAAAGCCCTTCTCCAAAGAAAAAATAATAAGACCTTCTTCTGCCTCTGGCGGAGCACTTTTAGAAGGAATGAAAACCGGCTGTTGCAATAAAACGCTGTCCATCAAACGCATCGCCCAGGGGCTTGCTGTCGCATTCAGGGCGTAGACAATTTGTGCCGAGGAGCTTGCGCTGGAAGTCGAGGTGCTACCCGGCGTAAAAGTGAAAGTATGCGGTAAGGCGGCATTTTCCGATTCAAAGAGTTGCTCCCCATCGGCCTTTTTGTCCCAGGTACCACCATCTTTAAAAGAAACGTCTGTTGTGAAATAGCGGTTATTGATGCCGGACAAACCATAACCCTTGTAGTGTGTGGCAAAGTTTGTCGGTGCATCTTTCCATTCAACATTGATTTTTAATTCGGAAAGTTTTTTAGAAAGGGCTTCTGCGTAGCCCACCTTGAAACGTGCGCCTTTAGCAGGCTGCGCGCCAAAAGGTGAAAAGGCTTTTTTTGCATCCAGACTGCCCGTATCATTTTCCAGGGTGAGGGAAGAAACCTTTGAAACATCGACCAGAATTTTGGCCTTTTCCATGTGGATAGCAGAGAAATGTTGCATCCCGATTTTTTCCGAAGGTTTGAAAAGCAGCTGTAAAACAGGTAAGGCCGTATTGTAGCTGTAGCCATGTATTTTAGCCGCGTAATTGACCACGGCTTCGTCTTCTTCTGTGAGGGTCAAATCAAAATGGATTGTATTGTTATCTCCCAATGTCGGAGAGAGTCCGTAGGGTCCCAGCCAGGTTTTTTCGCCGGTGATAAATGCCTCGAAACTCCCCTCAAGTGCGGCATCATTCAGTTTGGGATTGATATTGCTCAGGGTGAGCGTGGCAGTGATTTTTCTTAATCCTTCTTTCATTTCTAAGAGGGGAGAGGCAAGCGCAAAACCAATCTCAGACTCAGGCAAAGCCGAATGTCCAAAAGCGCGCCACTTGGCATCGCCCTCTTCCAGTTCTGCACCAAGGCCGTCTGCGGAATTTGCGATCGGGGCGGCATGTACCGTGCCAAAACCTTCGGGATTAACAAAAATAGATCGCAGGGAATCGACTTTTGAACGATTGATGATCGTTTCCGTTGTGGGAGCGTAAATCAGTTCGACCTTTGTTTCGTCCTTGCCCGCAGAAAAAACATCTTCCGCTGAGATCAAAATGGCCTCGGCATTTTTTTTGAGTTCAATGAGCAGATGCACCTTGTCGGCAACTGCCGCTTTTTTACCCAGTCGGAGGATGTCCTGATAATAAAAGTCGAGATGCCGTCCCGTGAGACGATTGATGATATTTTGCGGTTTTTTATAGAGTGCTAAAAAAGAAAAAAAGAGGGCAAGGTGGGGGGTGATTTCACCATTTTTGTTTTCAAGTTGTTCTTTAATATTGGCGGCATCATAGGGGAAAAAGTTGCGCCAATCTCCTGCGGGTGCGTCAATTGATCCCTGATAATAATTGACAAAATCTGCGAATTTTTTTGTGAAAAGAGCCAAGTCTTCCGGGCTTCGCTCATCCACGTCGGCAAAGTGCACACCGAGGGCTTCACTGAGGCGTTCGTCCTGAGACTGCCCTGCCTGGTAGATCATGTCATGGATGATGCTTTTTTCAGACATATTTTATAGCGCCTGTACTTTGACTGTTTGACTGACTTCGTTGCCATCTGAAATGTAGAAGGGATACACAAGGTTGTAGCGGGAGTTGGTGGCCCGGATTTCATATTCCAAAAGGATACTGATTTTTCCCTCCAATTCAGCTGAGGTATCCAGGGATAAGGACAACAAGTTGATTCGGGGTTCATAGATCAGAATGTTTGTTTTGATGCGATCTTCCAGCAGGGTTTTCATGGTGGTGCTCATGGGTTCAAACAGCATCTGCCGCAAATCCAAACCATATTTGGGTTTAAAAAGGCGTTCTCCTCTGGCTGTGCCAAGTAAAATGATGAGGCTGGCTTTGATGTCGTCCTCATCCCTCGTCATCCGCACTGTTCCGCTTGCCGCAACAAAGTCCGGAGGAAAGCTCCAACCGCTCCCTAAAAAGGAGGTGTAGCTAGCTTGTGTGTTGTCGTCTTCCATTGAGTCTTCCTTGCCCGGTTGTTTTGTCCGGTTTATCTGGTTTGTAGGGGCGTATTGCAATACGCCCCTACGGTGTGTCTGAATTCCCGCAAACCATGCGGGAATGACGCCAAAGGGATATTTATCCCACCATCACCGTCGGTTCACCGACCGCTGCCATTGCACCGCAGATGCAGGCATCACTGATACTCAACAAGGGGCGACCTTCCGCAAGAATCGTCGCTGCACCTGCCGGAAAAGGGCTGGCAGTGGGTTGATGGGCATTCGGTGGCAGTGAACACACATGAATGTCTCCGACCA
>CAZRYI010000284.1:0-3018 GCA_964604255.1 uncultured Nitrospirota bacterium | reverse complement strand
ATGGCCAGTGCCCAGGCTTTTATTCTAAGGGTTTTGCCCGCTAAAACATAGTCTTCCACGGCACCGAAGGTGCAAAACCGGGCGGCTCGGGCTGTTGCGCCCATAACCAGCCCGAGGCCCAATCCTATCAGGACCAGAAGGGTGGATGTTGACAACGCATCCATCGATCAAAATCACTCTGAACACAGTGCATTATCTTTACAATACAGATCGTAAAGCACACCGATGACCTGGCGGGCTTCATCGCTGGCCAGGGAATAATAAATTGTTTTACCATCGCGCCGGGCAACCACAAGACGGTCCGCGCGCAGTCGGGCAAGTTGTTGTGAAACTGTAGGTTGTCGCAGTTCCAAAAACGCCTCCAGTTCCCCGACAGATTTTTCACCTTCGGACAGCATGCACAGGATGATCAACCGGGCTTCGTGAGCGAGTCCCCTTAAGAGATCGCAGGCCTGTTGGGCACTTTTGGCCATCGTGGCATATTCATCGGCATCCAGTTTGAGGACAATTTCAGTCATAAACCAATTCTTTTCCAATTATGCGCTTGTCGATCTGGCTCCGGGCCAGGAAAATGTTTTTAGTGTCAAGCGCGCTTGTTTTTTTGTCGGCGGGCAGTTTTTCTAGTAGTTTTTGTAACAAGCCCCAGAAGAAGGATTCACTGGCATATCCCTGGATGCGCCCCACTTCCTTCCCATCGTTGACTAAAACAAAGGTGGGAGTAAAGATCAGACCGGTGAGAAAGTTCAAATCATCGGGCAAAGGTTCATGAATGTCAATGCGCCGCAAAGGAGCTCTTTTTCCCTCTGCTGTTTTGTTGTAGATGACGCCAATATCGGCATTCCAGGTTTCACAATACACACATAATTTCTGCTCCACCATTATCAGGCTGGCAGCGTCGGCTTTGTTCAGTGTTTCAACACTGAAGATAACAAGCAGTATAAAGAAGAGCCGTTGCATAATAAACATTCATGGATTTCTAATCATATCAGGTATCACGAATGTATAGTCCAGACCGGCGGAAATGAACAGGTGAATTTTTCAATTTTGAGTGATCGGCACCGGTGCGGTGAACATTTTCCGGTTGATACCAGGGGTGTTTACGGCCTGCAAACCCTCGGAAAAACATGTGGTTTGACCTAAGTTATTCAAATATTCGTATATGACTATTGATTTTATCTTTTGTGTCTGTCATTGTGCCCCGGCTGAATAGTGTTGTTTGGACCATGCCTGCCAAATAAGGGAACATCTGTTTAGCCATAGAAGATTTCAGGCACGTGAGGATAATAGGGGAGGGTATCGTAATGAAACATGCCAAAAAAATTATTACGGTCTGCGGTGCGGTAGTGATGGCCTGGTCAGCAGGCGTTGCGATTGCTGGCGTCACCAAACCCGGGGATGTCAAATTCGACGATACTAAAGTAACAGCACCTCTTACAACTGAAGCCGGGGATGCTGCGAAAGGGAAGGTGTTGTTTTCCAATCGCAAGAAGGGAAACTGCCTAGCCTGCCATGTAAACAAAGATCTGGCTGACAAGCCTTTTCATGGCGAAATCGGGCCGCCGCTTGATGGTGTCGCCAGCCGGTATTCGACATCTGAAATGCGGGGCATACTGATAAATGCCAAAGTAGCCTTGAGTGACGAGACCATCATGCCTGGTTTTTACAAGGTTGATGCCGGTGCGCGTGTTGCCAAAAAATTCAAGGGTAAGACAATTCTTTCTGCTCAGCAGGTTGAAGATATTCTTGCCTATCTGCAAACCCTCAAAGAGTGAGGAAGTTTAATATGAAATCATTGAATAGAAGAGAGGCGCTTGTTTTTGGTGCAGTGACGGGTGGACTGTTGCTGATGACACCAACAGGTGCATTCGCCAATGCTGGCGATGCCATGAAAACCATGGAAGAGTTTACTGGCGGCAAGCCGGTCGGCGAGAGCAAGCTCATTACTCTCGAAATGCCCGAGATTGCTGAAAACGGTAATACGGTACCCCTGGCGATCAGTGTCGAAAGTCCCATGACGCCTGATAGTTATGTCAAGCGTGTGATTATCATTTCTGAAGGCAATCCCCGTCCAGAAGTGGCCACGTTCAATTTCTCACCACTCAGTGGTGTGGCTGAAGCTTCCACGCGGATGCGGTTGGCCAAGACACAGAATGTTATTGCCATTGCTGAGTTGTCTGATGGTTCATTGCATATGGCAAAACGCCAGGTAAAAGTGACCATCGGCGGTTGCGGCGGCTGATTAAAATTGAGGAGATTGATAAATGGCTAAATCCAAGCCTCGCGTGAAAGCGCCAAAGAAAGCAGCAAAAGGTGATATCGTCACCATCAAGACTTTGATTTCCCATAAAATGGAAACAGGTCTGCGTAAGGACAAGAAGACCGGTGAGATTATTCCCCGGCGCATCATCAATAAGTTTGTCGCTCAGTTTAACGGTAAAGACATTTTTTCAGTCGATATCGATCCGTCAATATCTGCAAACCCCTACTTTCAGTTCAAAATGAGAGCAGTAGAAAGTGGTGAATTTGCCTTTATCTGGACTGATGACAACGGGGAAGTCCATACAAAGAAATCAAAGTTGAAAGTCAGCTGATTGGTTGATTTGTACTGGGGCGCGACACTCAACGTTAAGGGAGGAAATTCGATGAGGGGTTTAATCAAGGCAGCGGTTGTATTTGTACTAGCTGCAGGCGGGTCCGCAAGTTTCGGGCCGGTAAATGCTGGCGAAGATTTGCCTGCAGGAGTAACGGTTGTAAAAGCACCGGCAGCAAAGGGTGGTCCGCTGGCAGAAATTCTTTCCGGCTGGGGCTCAAGGTCGAAATCAACCCGGCAGCTGCAGCAGGATGATTTTGAAAATCCTGGTTATCTTTGGGTCGATAAAGGCGAAGATCTCTGGAACAAGGTTGACGGTAAGGCTGGCAAGTCATGTGCCACCTGCCATGATGATGCTTCTGTTTCGATGAAAGGTGTCGGTGCTGCTATGCCCAAGTGGGATGCAAAGCTCGGCAGGCCTATGACGC
>CAZRYI010000283.1:0-3032 GCA_964604255.1 uncultured Nitrospirota bacterium | reverse complement strand
GCTTTTTTTCTGTAAGAAATTACAAACAACAACAGCAAAATCATCGCGCAGAGGGCGACAAATAAATCGCCCTGCTCAGTATAGAATGTTGTTTGTTTCCCTGGTATCAGCTCCTCGCTCAGTGTTGTTGCAATATCCAGCTGACTTTGTTTTTTGATCCTACCCTGCGCATCAATAAAACCGGAAATCCCTGTATTCGCTGCCCGTGCAAAAGGTACGCGGTTTTCAATCGCCCGAAAAACCAGGGTTGAAAAATGTTGTTGGGGGGCACCGGAATTACCGAACCAGGCATCGTTTGTAATATTTGTCATGATGCGCGCGCCATTTTTTACGAACTGACGCACTAGGTCTGGAAAAATGACTTCGTAACAAATGACAAGGCCGATGCGATGGTTTGCTGAAGACATGACGCGGGCTGTGTTTCCGGGAGAAAAATCCGAGATACCGGCAACAAACTTATTTGCGAAGAAAAAGAAATCGGAAAAAGGGACATATTCTCCGAAAGGGACGAGGTGCATTTTATCGTAACGTGCGGCAATGCCTTCATTCGGAGTCAGCAGGAAAGCGCTGTTGAAAAGCGTTACTTGTCCGGCTTGTGCTGCATGTTGCATTGAAGGCGCTCCGACGAGCAGATCAATTTTTTCCTTTTTTACGAAATCAAAAAGTTTCTCTTCCTGAGTCGCTTCGGTTCCGAAAATAAAGGGCAATGCCGACTCCGGCCAAATGATGATGTCCGGGCGCTTGCTCTGGTTTTTTTGAAGTGTTTCGTTAGAGAGCCTCAGATATTTTTCGACTGTAAAATCCTGAAAACTTTTGTCCCACTTTTGGCTTTGAGTGATATTGCCCTGAATCACCGCAACAGAAACGGTCTCTGATTTTACGACGGTTTGTGAAAGCCGAAATTCCCCATAAAAAAAAGTCAGGAGCAGCACGATGAGGCCGACAAACAAGGGTCGGCTTGTGTGAAAACTCAGGCCATTGCAATAACTCCTCGCAATAAATAAATAGAGGGCGGTGTTGATTAAAACGATGACAAAAGCGACTGCGTAGATCGAGCCGAAATCTGCAATCTGAATCATTGAAAGGTTTTGGTATTGGGAATAAGCCAGACTCACCCAGGGAAAACCGCTGAGCAGGTGGCCTTTTGCATATTCCAATATGACCCAAAGGGCGGGGGCAAAGAGCAGTAGTGCAGTTTCACGGTTTTTGGTGACAAAACAACTCATGCACATCGCAAAAAGCCCGAGATAAAGTGCGAGATAGGCGATGAGAATGCAGTTGATACCGGCAGCGGCGAGCAATGGCAGGCCACCAAAATCACGCATTGTGGGCGTGAGCCAGAAGAGCGTGCCACTAAAATAGACCAGGCCAGCAAGCCAACCTAAGAGGAAGGATTTTGCGGGACGCTGTTGCCGAATGGCAAAAAAAAGGGGGATGAAGGCGATCCAGGCCAGCAGGTAAAAATCAGATCGCGGAAAACTCAGGGCAAACAATGCCCCCGCTAAGAGGGCATTGCAGTAGGGGAGTGCCGGTTTCACGGGTGCTGTTCAGCTTAAAAGGATCTATCTGGGGTGATGGTCAATGCCGACGTAGGCTTCGACAAAACTGCGGATTCTCTCTTCGTCAAAATCGTCGAATTTGTCGATTTTTCCCCAGGCTGTCAAGGCGATTTTGGAGCCAATGTCTGCGTAGGGTGCGACGATGATGTGGCGGTAACGACTGCCTTTGCCTTCTTTTTTGGCTCGCTTGAGATAGCTTCTGCCCAGGGTCTCTAGTTTTTTTCTCAAGTCCTTACAGTCTTTGCAATCGTACTGAATGAGCACACCGCCGTCTTCAAGGTTATGCACCTGAAGTTCATTCGGCACTTGACGGCGATAGACACCCCATTTTGCGACATTGTGCACATGAGGGCCTGAAGTGGGTGGTTTCGTATTATAGGGTTCGTGGGGAGAATTGAGTCGGTTGATGTGTATATTGCCGAGCGTCGGAACCGATTTTCCCGGCCCCTCTGCTGCGACTGTGTATTGCGGTGCAATCATAGAAAAGGACAAAAGAAAAAAGAAAAATGCGCTGAAAAAATATTTCATCTTGCTGCAACCCCCATCGTCGGTAGTGAAAACGAGGCCGATTTTAACAAATCATGTCTTTGATTGAAACCTAAAAGGAAACAGGTATTTTCCAAATGCTTTGATAAAAATACCTTTTCGCAAATGTAAACTTACGGGGAGGCCGGTGTAGGTTGAACGATTATTTCCATCGTGAAGCCGCTGGGCCTTGTGGGTGGTGATGCATTTTGAATCAATCTACGGTCAATATTGAGGTTGCCTGCATTATCTCTGACACTGACTTCAAAAATATATTTGGGCATATTTGATGCCGATAAGGTGAGGACGCCATCGCTGCCAATACTGCTCGCATCAATCGCAACATTGATAGCAGTCCCTACGACACCCGAATCAGACACGGGGCTATAAGTTATTTTAAGCGTCGAAAGATTGATGCCCGATTTTGAATCGATCACACCAATTTTCCAGCTACCGGATGTATTGTTGGAGCCGCGTTTGGGGGTAAACACATTAATGATGGGTAATTGGTTGTCATCGGTATAAGCAAAACCATCTGTGTTGGGGAAGTTAATTGGGCTTCCCAGGTCCACCCATCGGGCAATGCTTCGTTTTTCAGAATCGCTTAGATTTAAAGCGGGATGACTGGCAGGATAATCGACATCGTCTGAGCGGGAATCGTTTGTTCGTCCATCCAACCTGCTGCCATAGGCAATCCAGACCAGAAGACTTTCGCGGGCTTGCGGTATTCGGATGTATTTGCTGCGTTGCGGTAGATTATATCCGTCCCAGGTACCATCGTCATTGTCTGTCAGCACGCCCCATGCATCATTGGGTGCAGCGCCATCTAAGATGAGTCCGCCATTGCTGCCGCCTCCCGTATGACAAGAAATACATTTGTTGTTGATGAGGGGTAAGACATCCCGATTAAATTCAACATACAGTGAATATTGGTTGATAAAAGTCACC
>CAZRYI010000282.1:0-3033 GCA_964604255.1 uncultured Nitrospirota bacterium | reverse complement strand
AATTCCCAGCAGGATCGCCAGCGCAAAATCATGAATGACCTCCCCACCAAAAAAATAGAGGGCGGCAACCGCTAAAAAGGTCGTCAAACTGGTAATAAGGGTCCTTGAAAGGTTGTCGTTGATTGATCGGTTAACGGCTTCTTCGTAACTTTCTCTTTTTCTCTTTTTCAGATTTTCACGAATACGATCAAAGACCACCACCGTATCATTCAGAGAATAACCAGCAATGGTCAGCAAAGCGGTGACCACCAAGAGCGTGATCTCCTTCTGCATGACAAAGAGCAAGCCAAGCACAATGAAGACATCATGAAAGGTCGCAATCGCTGCCGCAATTCCGAAGCGAAATTCAAAGCGAAAAGCGATATAAGAAATAATCAGCACCAGGGAAAATAGGATGGCATTGATGGCATCACCCTGTAACTTTTTCCCAATGGTCGGCCCAATTTCCGTACTGCTTTCGATAATAAAGTTGTTCCCTGAGAAAGACGCTGAGAAGATTTTTTTGATCTCTCCGCGGGTATCTCCCTGGGTGATATCCCGGTGTTTCAAACGAATAATCAGCTTGTTCCCGGAAACAATTTCCTGTAACTCTGCACCTTTCAGCCCCCCATCTTCCAGCGCTTTTCTCGCAGCATTGATCTGGATCGGCTGGTCAAATTTCAATTGAACCGCTGCACCCCCGGCGAAGTCGATACCCAGATTCCCGCCTCCGGTGGAGATTTGAAAAAGGGCAAACAAACCGAGCAATGACATTACAATAGAAATACTAAAAAAGGTTTTACGCCTTCCAACAAAATCAATATCGGTCTTTTTAATGAGTGTTAACATGGTATTCCTCTAGCTAAATATAAAGTTGCTGCACAATCGACTCCTAAACGCTGAGACGTTCCATCCGCTTCCGCCCGCTCATGTAGTCATAGACGATTTTTGTACCGACCAACGCAGTAAAAAGGTTGATGGTAATACCCAGCCCCAGTGTCACCGCAAATCCTCTGATCGGTCCGGTGCCAAACATGAAGAGCGCAAATGCGGTAATCAGGGTGGTCACATTGGAGTCAAAAATAGAAGAAAAAGCTTTGTCGTAACCGGCATCAATTGCAAGGCGTACCGGACGATCCGCCCGAAGTTCCTCTCGAATCCGCTCTAAAATTAATACGTTTGCATCAACGGCCATGCCCACCGAAAGAATAATGCCCGCAATGCCCGGCAAAGTGAGGGTGGCATTCAGCGTCGCCAGAGCACCGACCAGCAGGACAATGTTCAAAGCCATCGCCCCAACAGCAATCAAACCGGAAAGTCGATAATAAAAGATCATAAAGCAGATGACGAGGATGATGCTCAAAAGCCCTGCCTGAATACCTTTTTTGATCGAATCACTCCCTAATGAAGGACCGACCGTGACATTTTGAAGGATGGTAACAGGCGCGGGTAAAGCACCAGCTCTCAGGATAATGGAAAGGTCACTTGCCTCTTGATGTGTAAAGGAACCGCTGATCTGTGCCCTGCCTCCGCTGATTTTTTCGTTGATGCGCGGTGCGGAGTAGACAGTATCATCCAATACAATGGCAAGACGTTCATTCACATGTTCTGCGGTGACTTTTTCAAAAAGCTTGGCACCGGCGGGATCAAAGGTGATCGAAACATAGGGATCATTGAATTCACCAAAAGAGACCCGAGCATCGGTCAGTAAATCTCCGGCCAAAGCAGCCGCCCCCGCAACAAGATAGGGGGCCTTAAAAACATCTCCTTCTTCACCCACAATGCGTTCAAAAAGAATTTGTTCGTTTTTTTCGAGACGATCTTTAAATTTGTCACGAAATTCTGCTTCTTCTCCCGCTTTGATCCGGCCAGGAAATTCACTCAAAATCGGGGAGGACTCGTTGATAATTTTGAATTCGAGCAAGGCGGTTTTTCCGATGAGTTCGATCGCACGATCCGCATCGCTAATTCCCGGAAGCTGAACCAGCATCTGGTTCTTACCCTGCTTCTGAATCAAGGGTTCTGAAACACCGAACTCATCGACCCGGTTACGAATGGTTTCAAGGGCCTGAAGCGTGGCATTTTCCAGGATGCGTTTTTTCTCACTCTCTTTAAGCGTTAGCATCAGTTTGCCCGAACCTTCATCACTTGACGTGAGGTTGGGGAAAGTCTCATCTAAAAGCTCTGAAACGGCCTCCTCTTTGTCAGCAGGATAAGAAAGATGAAGCGTCCTGCCTTCTCTCGTGACAGAAGTATCACTGATTTCCTGATCTTCTAAGGCAATGCTCAGCGTGGAAAGCGTGCGTTCGACTACCATATCCACTGCTTTTTCGACTTCCACTTCTAATACCAGGTGCATCCCGCCTTGCAAGTCAAGACCCAGTTGAACGCCCTTATCCGGGAAGATATTCCCCCACCAAGTGGGTAATTTTGAATAGATTGGGGTTGAGGGCAGCAGGAAGAATAGTGCGATGACCAGAAAAGCAGCAATGGTCATCAATCTCCCTTTAATTCCTTTTTTCATTGTTTCTATCTCCTACTCTTTATCACTTTCTTTTAGTTCATCAACATTGTTTCTTACAATTTTTACGCGAACACCTTCTGCAATTTGAATCGTAATAATTTTTTCTCCGAGCGTGGTGACTGTCCCAATCAATCCACCGTTTGTGATAACACGGTCTCCCTTTTTTAGTCCCCCGATCATTTCCTGTCGATCCTTAGCCTTTTTTTGTTGCGGGCGAATCAGCATGAAGTAGAAGAGGATAAAAATCAGAATAAAGGGGCCGAAGGAAACAAGGGGATTAATGCCTTCACTACCGGCCGCACTGCCCCCGGTCTGGGCAAAAGCATCTGTAACAAACCATCCGAACAAAAACAATGTGGTCTCCTTTGATAGAAGGTGGGGAACTAAGCGGTGGCCTTCCTGAGTTCGTAAAAGGTCTTTCGGAAGCGACTGAGGTTTTTTTCTGAGATCGCCAGACGAAGTCCAGACATTAGCGAGAGATAATAGTACAAGTTGTGCAAAGTATTCAACCGGATCGCCAAGATCTCCTT
>CAZRYI010000281.1:0-3034 GCA_964604255.1 uncultured Nitrospirota bacterium | reverse complement strand
TCTCTCTAAAGCGCTGAAACAGTTGACCAAATTTATAGAAAAAAGGGATTTGAATGAGCTTGAAGAACAAGGCTTGATTCAGTCATTTGAATACACGCATGAGCTGGCCTGGCTTACGCTAAAAGATTTTTTAGAAGATCGTGGAAACAAAGAGATCTATGGTTCAAGGGATGCGACACGGGAAGCCTTTAAATTGGGTTTAATTTCCGATGGCGACACCTGGATGGAAATGATTAAAAGTCGAAATGAAAGTTCCCATACCTATAATGAAGAGACCACTCAGAGAATCAGCAAGGCGATCTTTGAGCATTATTATCAGGCATTTTTGAATTTACAGAAAAAACTGGATGTGCTGAAAAAAAAAGAACAAATAGCATGAAATTCGGTCTAAAAATACTGACCATCGAAAAAATCAATACCGTTTTTTCACAATATCCAGAAGTCGAAAAAGCCGTTCTTTATGGCTCACGCGCCAAAGGTAATTTTAAAAATGGTTCAGACATTGATCTCACCCTGGAAGGCAAAAACTTAAGTCTGTCGATTTTATACAAAATCGACAACGATCTCGACGATCTGCTCTTGCCCTACACCTTTGATCTCTCTATTTTCAAACATATCGACAATGCGGATCTCATCGACCACATCAAACGGGTTGGTGTTGTTTTTTACCCACTCGGGTAAAATTTTTCTCAGCCAGCCTGATACAAAGCATCCGTCTTCGCCGCCATTACAAAGTCGTTCACATGCAGGCCCTTAATTTTGTGAGTCCACCAGCTGACAGTTAAACGTCCCCATTCCGTCATCAAGGCTGGGTGGTGGCCCACCTCTTCCGCCAGTGCACCCACTTTGTTTGTCATCGCCAATGCCTGGACAAAATTGTCAAAAGCATAGACGCGGATGAGACACTTGATGCCGTCCATCTCTTCGATTTTCCATTCTGGAATCTGGGGTGAAAATGTGGCGATTTCTACTTCCGTTGCCAAGGGCGCACCCGCAACACAGGCCGTACAGGTTTTTTCTAATAGTTCACTCATCTCATTCCTCCGTAGTTCAATTTTTTCGACACTTTAGTCACCTTACATCCTATAAGTCCATTGAGTTTACGAATCACTCGTAGTAGGTTCAAGCACTATGATCATTCACATCGACATGGACGCATTTTATGCCTCGGTTGAAGAGCGAGACCGCCCGGAGCTTTGTGGGAAACCCGTCATCGTCGGAGGAAAACCTACAGGCCGCGGGGTGGTTGCAGCCGCAAACTATAAGGTTCGCGAGTTCGGCGTCCACAGTGCCATGCCTGCGTCTAAGGCCCTAAAACTTTGTCCCGAAGCCATTTTTCTGTCACCGAGAATGGCTGTTTACTCGGAGGTTTCCGAGCAAATCCATCAAATCTTCAAAAAATATACCCCTTTGGTTGAACCGCTTTCTTTAGATGAAGCCTTTCTCGATTGCAACGGCAGCAAAAAACTGTTTGGTGATGCTGAGGTGATCGGCAGACGCATCAAAGCCGAAATTATGGATGAGGTCGGTCTCTGTGCTTCCGTTGGCATTGCGCCCAATAAATTTGTCGCCAAAATAGCGAGTGACTTGGACAAACCCAATGGTTTTCTGGTGATTCGCTCGGAAGAGGTTCAGCGCTTTCTTGATCCGCTTCCCGTCCGTCGCCTCTGGGGAATCGGGAAGCGGGGTGATTTTCTACTTGCACAACAAGGCATCCGAACGATCCATCAGCTCAAGCAGCGACCTCAGCATCTGCTTCATAGCATTTTTGGTTCATGGGGCGATCAGTTATGGGAGTTTGCTCATGGGCGGGATGTCCGAGCCGTCGTCCCGGATCACGAAGTCAAATCCATTTCTAACGAGACGACTTTTGAAAAAGATATTCACGACCTCACTTTGCTGCGTTCTCATCTGGTGGCACTGACCGAGCAGGTGGCCTGGCGGCTCCGTCGGCACAAGCTTCGCGCGCGTACTGTGGATATTAAAATCCGCTTTAGCGATTTCAAAACTGTTACACGATCCCGGACTTTGCCAAATCCGAGTCAGACGACTCAGGATTTTTTAGAGGCTGCGATTGATCTTTTGCAGATAAAGCTTGCGAAAAAAGTTCGCCCTGTTCGTTTGTTGGGCATGGGTGTCAGTCATCTGGTTTCCGGTGAAACTGTGCAAGGCGAGCTTTTTTCAGATGAAACAAAAGAAAAACAGAAAGATATCGACACGGCAATGGATCTCATCAAAGCCAAATACGGTCAATCCGCCCTCAAGCGCGGTAGCGGGGGGGAATAATTTTACTCAAGCCAGCGGATTTCCCTGGCTGTCAGTTCTCCGATCATCACTTCTTTGAAATGCCAGGGAATGATGGCTTCTGTTTCAGAGATGGCGATTCGACCGGCCATCAGCTCTGCACGAAACTGAGGGAAAAGCGGTTGTTTCATTGGCTCTGCAAAACCCTCTGGATAACGCGGTTGTCCTGATCGGAGATTGTATTTATCGCTTGCGCCCAAAGTATGTAAAATTTCGTGGGCGATAATAATTTGATTTTGCTCCCGCTGATCCCGAGTTGCAAAGACATTGGCGAGTCCCAAAAGCCCTTTTTCGAGGCCGAGCGAATGCTCAAGGCGCAGATGTGTTGCAGGATCAAAATAACGCACAAAGATCTGGATGTCTGGATTGGGGCCTTCAAAAGTGTCTGAAATCATCGCCCAATAGCGCATTTGCAAACTCCATGCAATGACCTTGAATATATTGTCGTCTTGAGGCAATGCAGGGGGATTTTTTTTAATTTCAGGGGCCAATTTTATAATCAGTGGCACCTGAAGTGGCAAGTGATGACGTGCTACTTCCGATGTCATAAAAGCTTCAATGCCATCAAAGTCGGCTTCTTTGAGCGATTGGATGTAGTCCGAGGAAACAGCACTGCGATCACCATTGATCGGGTAAACCACCACCCACAGGGATTGAGACCAGTCGGTGACACGGCGTTTGCGAAGCCAGGTGTCTGTCGCCACAAAAAACAGGATCACGAGCAGAATTA
>CAZRYI010000280.1:0-3062 GCA_964604255.1 uncultured Nitrospirota bacterium | reverse complement strand
AAGACATCAATGGCAAAAAAGAAACGTTTACGATTCGCACCAAAGTAATGAAAATCGCCCTGGACGAAACAATAGAGGACGGTTCACAGGGCCTGGATTTTTCGATTTAAAATTTAATTAAAGGAGTTTCAATGAGCATCTCTACGCCGCATGGCGGCAAGTTAATCAATCGATTTGTTGAGGCGACCGAGGTAGAGGGCCTGACAAAAAAAGCGCAGAGTTTAAATAAGATTGTCTTGTCTGCCAGGGAAATTTCTGATCTGGAACTGATTTCAACGGGTGTGTTTTCACCGCTTGAAGGTTTTATGGGGTCTGCCGATTATGAGTCAGTGCTGAAATCAATGCGCTTGGCAAATGGTCTGCCCTGGTCACTTCCGATTACCCTTTCCGTTACGGAAGAAGAAGCCAAGCCCCTTTCTGCAGGAACAGAGGTAGCTTTGCAGGACGAAAATGGGCTGATCATGGCGATTCTTCATCTCTCAGAAATCTACACTTTTGACAAAGAAAAAGAAGCCCTGGCCGTCTATCGTACCAATGACCTTGCCCATCCAGGCGTGGCCTATACGCATTCTCAGGGCAACCTTTTACTTGCCGGAAAGATCGATATGCTGCGTCGCCCTGCGGTGCAGGATTTTCAGGAACACCGCCTTGAACCGGCTGAGACACGTAAGCTTTTTCTGGAAAAGGGTTGGAAGCGTATCGTTGCCTTTCAAACCCGAAATCCCGTGCATCGCGCCCATGAATATATCCAAAAGTGTGCCTTGGAAATTACGGATGGTCTCTTGCTCCACCCGATTGTCGGTGCAACAAAAAAGGGGGATATTCCAGCAGATGTGCGAATGCGCTGCTATAATGTTTTACTTGACGGTTATTACCCGAAAGACCGCACCGTTCTTTCCGTTTTTCCTGCGGCGATGCGTTATGCCGGTCCGAAAGAGGCAATTTTCCATGCCATCTGCCGGAAAAACTATGGCGTGACCCATTTTATTGTGGGTCGGGATCATGCGGGTGTGGGTGATTATTACGGTACCTACGATGCCCAGAATATTTTTAAGGAATTCAAAGAGGGTGAGCTGGGAATTCGACCCCTCTTTTTTGATCATTCCTTCTACTGCAAGCAATGTCTTGGTATGGCTTCTGCTAAAACCTGCCCGCATGGGCCGGAAGATCGCATCGCCCTTTCCGGCACCAAGGTGCGTGAAATGCTAAGCCAGGGCATTAAACCGCCTCCCGAATTTAGTCGGAAGGAAGTTGCAGAAATCTTAATTGAATCAATGACAAAGCAGTGAGAAAGCCTGGAATTGAAATTGACTTTAGATTTTAAAACTGCTAGCTTCGAAAGTTCGATTTAAATATGGTTATTGGCATTCCAAAAGAGATTAAAGATCAGGAGTATCGGGTGGGTTTAAGCCCTGTCGGCACGGCAACACTTCATGAACGTGGACATTGTATTTTGCTGGAATCGGATGCCGGTGCGGGTAGTGGTTTCTCCGATGCCCAATACCAGGATGCCGGTGCCGAAATCATTTCTTCAAAACAAAGCCTCTTTGATCGTGCCGAATTGATTGTTAAAATCAAGGAGCCGCTGCCTGTCGAATATGCCCTCTTTCACGAGGGTCAAATGCTTTTTACCTTCCTCCATCTTGCTGCAAATCAGGACTTGCTTGAGGCCCTGCTTCAAGCTCGGGTCACGGCGATTGCTTACGAGACGATTGAGCTGGAAAATGGCGTGCATCCCCTTTTAAAGCCGATGAGTGAAGTGGCAGGTCGCATGTCCGTTCTCATCGGGGCGCACTATCTTCAAAAGCGGCAATCGGGTATGGGTTTGTTGCTTTCAGGTGTCTCGGGTGTGCCGAAGGGGCGGGTCACGATCATTGGTGGCGGTGTCGTGGGTAAAAACGCCGCCCAGGTGGCCCTTGCACTGGGTGCAGAAGTGACTGTGATTGAAAGTGTCTCTTCTCAGAGATCTGTGCTGAATGATTTTTTTAAAGGCGATGTCGTAACGCTGCCACCTTATCCCGCTTTGATTGCAGATCAATTAGAGCAGAGTGATCTTGTAATTGGTGCCGCAGCAAAAACAGCAGTGGCCGCGCCTCATCTGGTTAGTCGTGACATGGTTGCTAAAATGAAAAAGGGTGCCGTGCTTGTTGATGTGTCCATTGACCAGGGAGGATGTTTTGAAACCTCCCGACCCACCACGCATTCCGAGCCAGTTTACGAAGTGGAAGGTGTGCTGCACTATTGTGTTGCCAATATACCGGGTGTGGTTCCCCTTACGGCCACCCTTGCTTTAACAAATGAAACATTTCCTTATATCGAAAAACTCGCTGACTTGGGTTTTAAAAATGCAGTGACGGCGGACTCAGCCCTTGCAAAGGGGCTTAACCTTCATGAGGGGACGATGATTCACCCCGGACTTATCGAGGTTTTTAAGGGACATTATGACTTGAATTAGCTGATTCGGGGCGTAGCGCAGCCCGGTAGCGCACACCGTTCGGGACGGTGGGGTCGGAGGTTCAAATCCTCTCGCCCCGACCAGGATTCAGCATCATGAATAAAGTATGTGAGCAAGACAAAATCGCTTCCGCCCATCTATTGATCAGCGGACAAGTTCAAGGCGTGGGCTTTCGAAAATTCAGTCAGGCTGCGGCGCTGAAACTCAAGCTCTCTGGTACAGCAAGAAACTTGGCTGATGGTCGGGTTGAGCTTAGGGTCGAAGGGGAGCGTGAAAAGATAGAAGTCTTGATTGAGCAGCTTCGAGAGGGACCGCGTCGTTCTGAAGTAGATATGGTCGGGATATCCTGGGAAGCGACTTTAAAAGGCTATCCCACATTTTCGATTATGTTTTAGTCCAATTTCAAACAAGGGCTTCAATCGCACCTTTGAGACCAAAATAAGGAACGTTGCCCCAGCCCTACCCAATACGCTACAATGGCAAGCTGTAACCGTGTTAAACCCTCTGTTGGGATGAGTAATGGATAACGAATGGGTTCAAGAAACTGGCGTTGAGGAAGATGCTTCAGGGGAATCGACGACGACTTCGGAAGAAACCTTCCCGAACT
>CAZRYI010000279.1:0-3062 GCA_964604255.1 uncultured Nitrospirota bacterium | reverse complement strand
CCCTGGACGATGAGACGGTTCGCTTCAAGCGCAAGGCCTTGAAAGGGAGTGTCTGCCAGCTCAGCTTGTCCGAATACTTTTTTTGCATAACGCCTGCTTTTGAGATAATCGCCTTCTTCAAAGGCCAGCTCAGCCAATCGCATTGAAAGGTTTTTTGCACGAGCATCAAAGGGGAAACGCATGACAAAGCGGTCGTGTCCTGCTCTGATTTCCGGTTCTGTCACATGGTGAATTTGTTCCAGTAACTCAATTTCCTGATATCCCGCTTCTGCTGACAGGGCCTGAAGCGGATCAAGATAGGCCCTTTTGTAGGCGGCCAAGCGTTGTTCATTCAATTCTTTAAGCAGTCCAGCATATAAAAGCTGCATTTCAGCTTTCGGGGACTCAGGAAAATAAGCGAGGTAACGCCGATACCAGGGAAGGGCTTTTGCCCAAATGGCCTTGTTATTCCCTTTTTTCCCTTCCTCGTAATAGTGCTGCATTAGAAATTGCAAGTGATGCAACAAGGTTGGACTGAGTCTTTCAGAAGCCTTCTCCCCGTTTTTTTCGGCCCACAATGATGTCGGCTCGTAAGCAGTGACAAAACGCTTTCGTGCATCCAGCACATCCTCCATAGAAAATTGCTCCGAGGGCTGGATTAAACCAATCGCACGCTGGTGAAAGAAGGGGGTTTCCCGGTAGAGCGGGTGGACTGCTGTCCATGAAAAGGCCAATTCGAGTAAATCCCGCAGCCTTTTTTTCGATTCGTAATCATCGGCAACTTCTGAAACAAAAGGAAAACTCTCTTCGGCGGGTCGTTGCGCCATCAACTTGACAAGGTGTCCCGCACCGCCGAGGGACTCCAGGGAAAGCACCAGTAGCCTGAAAGATTCGCGATGCTCCAGGGGTGTTTGTGGAAAGTGGCAGGGACCGTCGCCATTATCGGCTTCGACAAAATCGATCTCCTGCGCCACGAGACGTTTTACCGCTTCTTCGGGTTTGCCATTAAGATAATGGGACCAAGCCAATTTATAGAGTGCAGAACGGTAAAGCGGAGAGTTTGAAAAGGATAGAACCGATTTATAGCTCTGAATGGCGTCGCCATAACGGCCTGCGTTAAAGGACAGATTACCAAGGCGAAAGTGACCTTCCTCTGCATAGGGACCATCCGGTTGAAACAAAATACTCAGTTTGAGTTTGCTCACAACGGATCGCACCTCGCCTCGATCCGCAGCCCGAAGTGCCTCCTGATAATACTGCTCAATCTTCGGCGAGATGACATCTGTCTGGCGTATCGACATGCAACTGCGAATCATCGCCATGTGAAGAGACCATTGTTCCTCTTCCATCCTGCGTTCTCGTCCTTTGAGACCCCTGAGTACTTCCTGACGTTCCTTTAGGCCGATATACCAAAGCAGTGCCCTGATTTCCCGTTTCTGCCCGTACTGTGCTTCAAGTGCATACAAGGTTTTTGAAAGACGTAGGCCAGCAGGAGAAGAGATGGATGAAGAAACCACCCTTTTTTTGAGTAATTCGGTCTCTTTTTCCAGTTGGGTGACGCGTGTTCTGAGTTCTTCTCTGACGCGCTGATCCATTTCAATGGCCCCGCGAAGGTCGCCCTTTTCTACGAGTGAACGGCTGAGGATGCGGTAGGTCTGGATGTAGTAGGGGGATTTCTGTTTGCTCTCGTCAAAGGCCTGAAGCACGCTGAAAAGGTTTCCAGAGGCATCCAGTTTAAAATATCCCCAGATGAGGGTTAGCAGGGCAAGGTCAATATCCTCGTCAAATACTGTGCCCAGGTTTTCAAAAGCAAGGTCATATTCCGTTCGGCTGAGATGAAAATAGGTCTTCAGTAGACTTAAGCGACCTGCCCAGGGAGACTCGACATTTTCCTTGCTCCAAAGAGCAGATTTTTCAAAGGTGGCACTCAGGCCATCAAAATCTTTGAGCCCCCAATAGGCGAGAGAGGTTAAATAAAGTCGTTTAGAGAGATCAAGGCCCGAGGCCTCTTGACTCGCCAGGAGCTTCAAAGCCTGATGAAAAGCCCCCTGCTCCAGCGCCCCTTGCACGGCTCCCAAGATAAAGTCAGTGCGCCATTTAAAAAGGAAGGGGTCATTTCGATAGGCTTTGTAGATCTCAGGATATTCCCTCCTGAGCAAGTGCAACTCCACCCGAAATTGTTCGGCTGAGGGGTCTTTTGAATTTTTTAATAGTATCTCTGCAGAAGACCAAAGCCCCGCAGCCAGGTAACGTCTGATTTTTTCAGGGAATGTTCGGCTGTTCAGTATCAGATTTTGTGGCTGATACTTTTCATGAACTTCCAGCACCCCTTCCTCAATTGCGATCCAGGGGTCGGATGCCCTGAAGTCCTCTGACAGACCTGGAGTCGGCAGTAGTAGTAGGCAAGTTGAAAGCATGAGCAGCACAAGATATTTCAGGTGCAAAGCCTTCAGGATATTTTTTTTACGGGAGACTCTATTTTGAGGTGCCGCTGGTGAAATGGCCCCCGTCGCCGAAATATCGACTCGCTTATGTTTCTTTAAATACATCATTCAGGGCGATCAAAAATAAGAGCCGGAAGTTTACTTCGCTGGCTGGGTTTGATGGTTTTCTGAAAAAATCAGGGCTTGGAATAACCTCATCGCGTCTCCAAGTAGGTCGACTTTCTCGCGTAAAATGCACCAATACATATATTTTGTCAAGGTATATAGTAAATATGGGAATTTGGGTAGAATTTCGCGAATAGCAGGTAAAAATCCCTTTATTTAACAAGGGTATCCAGAAGGAGAAGTTTAAAAAGAAGGGTGGAGATGAGAGGGCTTATTTTCTATGTTTTGCTGTAATTAAAAGTAAAACTAAAAATAATAAGCCAAGGTCAGTTGAAAAAAATCATCATCTCTTTGCGTAAATAACAGGTCGTTTGCATCTTGCTGCATAAAAATGAAGCCCTCTAATGAAGCCTGCCAATGTTCCCCGAAGCGGCGAGAACCCTCTAGGGTCAGCAGCTTTTCGGACTGGTCGAGGTCTTGAATCACGCCCAGCAAAAGGGCAGTGTCGTCCATGTCGTTCAAGGCCAAACGCAG
>CAZRYI010000278.1:0-3083 GCA_964604255.1 uncultured Nitrospirota bacterium | reverse complement strand
GGCCGGATTTATCTACTACCAATCGAAAACAATGGATATCGAATCTCTGGGAGGGCTGGTTCATAAAATGCCCTTTGTGACCTGCTGCTTTGTGGTGGGTGCCGCCGCCTCTTTTGGCATACCCGGCGGCATGAACTTTGTCGGCGAGTTGATGGTCTTTATTGGTGCCTGGGAGATTTATCCCGTCCAGACCATTTTAGCGGCCATCGCTGTGGCCTTAACCTGGGCCTACTATTTCCGCATGACACGCAAGGCATTTTTTGGCGATCTGAATCCGGCAATGGCCCATATGAAAGATGCGACACGTTGGTTTCAAAGGCTGCCGCTCATCCTGCTCGTTTTCTTCACGCTCTTTTTCGGCATTTTCCCCGGACGTTTTATCAGTGTGATTGAAAGAGGTGTGGCACCCATTCTGGTCAGGATTGATGCCGTGACAAGTGGTGAATCGGCGCTGACAAAACAACTTGATCAAGGGCTTGCAGATGGAGGTGAAAGTTAAATGACACCCCCGGTACTCACGCTTGCGGATATGCAACTCAGTCTTATTGCGCCCGAACTTTGGATGACCTTGCTCACCTGTCTCGTGCTGATCATTGATTTTGCCTGCCCGAAGTTTTCAAAAACAAAACTGGCTTATTTCGCGATGGCGGGCATGACCCTCATCACCATACAATTGATTGCCTACAGCATTGAAGGGAAAGCGGGCGTTTCTTTCGGAGGCATGTTTGTACTTGATCCACTTGCCCTCTTTTTTAAAATCTTTATTCTGCTTTCAACGATATTGATGGTGCTGGCTTCGATTGAAGCCGTCGAAAAACTGCCGTATTTCCGTGGGGAATATTATTTCTTATTGTTATTCTCTGCCCTTGGCATGATGTTCATGGTTTCGGCCAACGACTTTTTGTCCCTCTTTATCACGCTCGAATTTTCAACCTTCGGTTTTTACATTCTCGTCTGTTATTTAAGAGACGACCTCAAATCAAACGAAGCAGCCATTAAATTCTTCATCCTGGGGGCGCTTTCTGCTGCCTTGATTGCCTACGGACTCTCACTGGTTTACGGGGAAACAGGCACCGTACTCTTCCAGGAAATTGCCGCAAACCGCCCCGAAACCTCAGTCGGTTTGATGATCGGTCTGTTGTTTATCTTTATCGGTGTTGCTTACAAACTGGGTGCTGTCCCCTTCCACACCTGGGTGCCCGATGTCTACCAGGGTGCGCCCACAAGCGTTACCGCCTATCTGTCGGTGGTGCCAAAGGCTGCAACATTTGGTATTTTTCTGAGGGTTGTCTTCGGGGTTTTTTACGATCTTAAAGACGATTGGCAATGGATGGTTGTTGCGGTCGCCATCTTATCCATGACCTATGGCAACATCACCGCTATTGCGCAGAAAAACATTAAACGGCTTTTGGCTTATTCCGGCATCGCGCAAATCGGTACGGTGCTCATTGGTCTTGCGGCTGGCACAAAAATGGGTGCTGATTCGATTCTTTTTTACCTGCTGACTTATCTCTTCGCCAATATCGGCGCTTTTATTGTTGTCATCATTTTCCAAAACCTGACGGGCAAGGACGACATCGACTCCTTCGCTGGGCTCAACCGGCGCTCTCCCTTAATGGCCTTTGCCATGCTGGTCTTCCTGCTTTCTTTGGCCGGAGTGCCACCGCTTGCCGGATTCATCGGCAAGGTCTATGTATTGGTCGCCGCAGTCAATCAAGGCATGATCTTCCTGGTTGCCGTTGCCCTCATTAACATGGTCATCTCGTTTTATTATTATCTCATCGTCCTCAAAAAAATCTACGCAGTAGAACCCACAGAAACCACCCCCATCCAAATCTCCACCCACCTCAAAATCGCCCTCTATGTTTGCATCGGGGGCACACTTTTGCTCGGAATCTGGCCGAAGTTTTTTATTGATGCCTCAGTTACAGCAACGAGTGTTTTTACGGGTTTGGTGTTGAAGTAAGGTTTCACCGCCCTTTTACATCACTTAGAAAAAACTTTCATATTTCGTTAGAATAACTGCATTTTACCGCAAAAATGAGAAGTAGACGAAAATCCCACTTCTTGAAGAATTTTTTGAAAAATTGCTGATTTTGTAGCCCCACCTTCCTGACTCAGTAACAAGAGAAATAACAATGAGAAGATTTCATATTACTGCAAAGAATTACAGGTGTTTTGAAGATAGCAACCCTCTGCGGATAACGATACAAGATGGTTTTATCGCATTGGTAGGCCCCAATAATTCAGGAAAATCATCTTGCCTTAAACTATTTTACGAATTTAGAAACATATGGGCTAGCCTTCAAAATGTAGATACCTTAGTGAATCTCAATACACGCTCTAATACTATTTTCAATTACGCTGGAGCCTTTGATAATGACGAAATATATTGTGACGCTAATAATCGAAATCTTAGTTTAGATATAGAGCTTGAGTTAGAGGATATTTCTCAAGTGCAAGGCTTCAAACAGCTAACTAGAATCGAATTAATTTGTGACAGGCCCAAATGGAGAGCGAATTTGTATGTGGGAAATAATCATCAAAAACTCTCAAAACAAAGAGTAGAAAAAGTTGAGACAGAAAAATTAAGTGACTTTCTGCAAAATATGCGCATTGATTGTTCAAAGTTTTTAAGTTTATTTAGAGATCTAAATTCATCTTTCTACATAGGGCCATTTAGAAATGCCATCAGCGAAGGGGGAGGTAGTTATTTTGACTTACAGATTGGGACTGCATTCATAAAACAATGGAATAGTTGGAAAACAGGTGCTTCAAAAAAAGCAAACCTCCTAATCGAAAAAATTACTGAGGATATTAGGAATATCTTTGACTTTAAAAGCCTGGAAATCAACATGTCACAAGAACTCAAAACCTTACAATTCATCATTGATAAAAAACCATACAAATTAAAGGAACTGGGTGCAGGGATTTCTCAATTTGTAATTGTCTTAGGAAATATCGCAATCAAAAAACCTGCATACCTTTTGATTGATGAACCCGAGTTAAATTTACATCCATCTTTACAATTGGACTTTTTAACAACAATTTAACCGGATGTATTCCGGAGAGTTTCGAAAGAT
>CAZRYI010000277.1:0-3114 GCA_964604255.1 uncultured Nitrospirota bacterium | reverse complement strand
AGTCCGGCCCATGGAAAGCAGGGCAGCAATTACATCAAAAACCGCATCGTCTGCGTGATGCAAGTTGGGTTTGTGATATCCGAGCAAAAGCTGTGCATTGGCTTCTTCTTCGACTTCGACCCGTCGTTCACCTCGCTGAGGCGGTTCTACGGTCACAACACGCGGAGGGGGTGGTGCAGTGGGAATGCTGCCGAAAGCCGCTTCCAGCAAGGGAATCACTTTGTCGGCCTTAAAATCACCGACCATGGCGATGATGGTATTGCTTGGCCCGTAATAGGTTTCAAAAAAACGGCTGGTTTCGGTTGCGCTCAGGTTGTCCACATCGGAAGGCCATCCGAGGGTCGGGTTGCCGTAAGGGTGAGCGGCAAAAGCAGTCGATAAAAAAGCCTCGTAGAGCTTGCCAACCGGATTGGTTTCCACACTGCGGCGACGCTCTTCCAGCACAACATTTCGTTCTTTATAAAACTCTCTCATCACCGGCATGGCCATGCGTTCAGATTCAATGGCAATCCAGAGCGGGAGACGGTTTGCCGGAAAACTGACAATGTAGTTGGTCACATCCTTTCCAGTAGAAGCATTGAAACCGACCGATCCGTTCCGGTCGTAGATTTCGGCCAGCTCATTCGGAATCACATACTGCCTTGCTTCTTTTTGCAGGGCATCAAATTGCGCTCCCAGTTCCGAAAGCCGTGCTTGATCCGCCGCCATGCCCAATCGCCGTTCCTGAATCAGCAAGTCATTCACGACTTCAATTTGTTCCAGCAGTTTTTTTTCTTCGGCATAGTTTGTCGTGCCAATGGTTGTAGTGCCTTTAAAAGCCATGTGTTCATAAAGATGGGCAATGCCGGTAATGCCGTTGACTTCATTGGCCCCGCCGACTTTGTTTGTGATGCGGAAGGAGATTGTCGGCACCTGGTGTCGCTCAACCATCAGCACCTTCAAACCGTTGGAAAGTGTCTTTTCGATCACACGGTCGGCAAGTGTTTGAGCACCGGCGGCAAGTGGGATCAAAAGTAAGGACATCATGCTTAAAAGCAATTTATTCATCAAAACTCCTTTATTGTGCTTTCCAGGTTCTTAAAAAAGAGAGAGCAGATCTTCACACGATTCTGCAAAATAATCGGGTTTTGCCGATTGTAGCGATTGACGTTCTCCAAAACCGTAGGCCACCCCACAGGATGGCACTTTCGCAGAACGGGCGGCATCAATATCGTTTAAAGAATCGCCGATCATCACGGCAGCGGAGGGGGAAATATTGAGTACTTCCAGTGTTTTTAAAAGCATGTCGGGTGCTGGTTTAAGACGGATACTGGGCTGCGCTGCAAGAATAAAATCGAAGCGTTGATTGATCTTGAGTCCTTCAATAATTTTGTTTGTATAGTTGACAGGTTTGTTCGTGACGAGGGCCAGTTTTTTATCCGCATAACGATCCAGCACAGCGTCCATGCCCGGAAAAAGACGGGTTTCATCAAGCAGGTGTTCCAGGTAATGTTGTTCAAAAATATCCAGTGCCTGATCAATCAGCGCCGGGTCGTCAGATGCGACTGCATCTGAAATCAACTGTCGGACCCCGTTACCGACAAAACCATAAATGACTTCGTTCGGTTTTTGTGGCAGCCCGACGTCGCGAAAGGTCAGGTTGACGGCATCGGCGATATCTTTTTTAGAATCGATCAAGGTGCCGTCAAGATCGAAAATGAGAAGCTCAATGTGGTTCATCGTTGCGATCCTCTGCCGAATTTTGCGAACCTTGAAATATATCGGGAAAAGAGTCGCTTTTCAATGCTTGCGCTTCCTCAAGAAATATATTCACAAAGTTCCAGTATATTTCCCTCGGGATCATGAAAATATACCAAACTTTTTTGCACACCACCGGCATAGCTGACTTGAGCATTCGGCACTTTCTGGATATCGCCAAAAAAAGAGATGCCTTCTTTTTTCAGGCGAGTGACCCACTTTGTTATGCCAGTCACGCAAAAGGCCATATGGCGCATCCCCAGGGTATTGGGGATCTGCAAGGCCTCTGGCCTCTGACCTTTAGGGGAGAGATAATGGATTAACTCAATTCTTGGCCCGGAGGGTAGTTCGAGATAAACCACTTCTGCGCGCGCATTCTTTAAAGCCACAACGGCCTCAATCCAGGCACCGCTGATTTCAACACGCTTTGAAAGTTTAAAACCCAGGTGCTTTTCGTAAAAATGGATCATGGTTTCCAGATCCTTGACAACGATGTTGATGTGATCAATTTGTTCAATCATATTTTATTCCTGCTTTTGCTGGTGTATTTGAATTCAAAGCGCGCGCTATGATACCTAAATCAGCATCTAGCGGGTAGATCTTATTTTTTAAGGGACTCACTTGTTTAAAACAGCGCAGCATTTTTGGCATCAACTTGAAAAACCCATTATTGGTTTGTCGCCGATGGATGGTGTGACAGACCCTTGTTTTAGGCGAATGATGGCGATGCATGGGCGTCCCGATCTCATTATGACGGAGTTTTTAAGTGTTGATGGCATTTGCCACGGGGCCAGGAATGCCCTTTTGGGACTGGCTTTTCATGCCAGCGAATCTCCTGTGATCGCTCAGCTTTACGGCCCGAGACCCGAACCTTTTTTTCATGTCGCCCAGCTTGTTTGTGAATTGGGTTTTGATGGCATTGATATCAACATGGGTTGTCCCAGCAAAAAGGTCAGCGGTATGGGCGCTGGCGCAGCCTTAATCAATGATGCCGTCCGCGCAAGGGCCATTGTTGAGGCGACCAGACGGGGCATTGATCATTGGGTGAATGGAGGAGCGCTCTCCATTTTTGAGCTTTGTGACGAAGTGACCAACTGGTTTCCTCAGCTGGATCATCAAAACAAGATCCGTAGAGGTGAAACGAAAAAACCGATTCCTGTGTCCATCAAAACCCGAATCGGTGTGACACAAGGGGTCGTGAAAGAATGGGTCAATGAATTGTTGGAGGTCGAACCTGTAGCGATTACCCTGCATGGCCGCACCTTAAAACAGGCCTATCGTGGCGAGGCAGACTGGCAGCAGATTGCTGAGGCCGTGACTGTCGCGCAAGGTTCGGAAACCCTCATCCTCGGAAACGGTGATTTAAGTTCTCAGGCC
>CAZRYI010000276.1:0-3122 GCA_964604255.1 uncultured Nitrospirota bacterium | reverse complement strand
CTATTTCTGAAATGCCCTTGAAAAATGGCTCTATCCTTCATCCTTCCTATTTTTTACTCTTTTTTTTATTATCTTCATGTCTACACACCGTGCCATCCAAAGATCTTGAGATCCACAGCCACAGCCACAGTCTCAGAACCTATAACTTTTCAGATGACAAGCTTGAAATAATCGAAAAAACCTACGAACAACTCCGCTTACTTAAGCCTGCCTCTTTAAAAATATCCCAAAAGGTCTACCACCGTTTGAGCCGATTTGAAACCCTATTTGGTTTTCCTTTTGACGGGGAATCGTTATCGCTTTGGGTCATTAAAAAAATCCCTTCAATTTCTTATGGCAATGCCTGGACTGTTGCGATCAACCGAAATCAAGGTCAGCTTGTGATCGGGGATCAATTTTTTGAAAAATTAACTGATCTGGAACGATTGTACCTATTGATTCACGAAGCACGTCATAGCGATGACGAGGGTTACAAACATGTCAAATGCCCAAAAAGCTTCCAATTTGTTTCTTCTGCACAGCCCGAAATGGACTTAAGCGCGACCTTTGCCTGCGATGATATGACGGACGGCGCTTACGCCTATCAGGCCGCATTTTTGTTTGAGCTTTATGCCTTCGGCCTCTTTGATCAAAAGGAAGTCGGCCAGCTCTACAACAGTTCAATTTCCCGCGTCCAGATGAAAACATCGAAATAGGGGCGTTCACAGCACAAAAAAGCCCCTTCCCCCCAAAAAATGCTTGGAGGAAAGGGGCTTTTCTTATTTGCACCTAAGTTAAACCGGTCTTTATTTGAGTGCGACTGTGATGGTTTTTGCCTTCATTGTTTGATCTGCATCTGGATACCGACCTCTTGCGTGGAGTCGTTTGATGCCAAGATCTGTGTCGAGGCGATCATTCAAATCACGTACAAAAACCGCAAAGTCCAGATGAATGGTGGTGGTGTGGCCCTGGCGAATCGCATAGCGGCCTTCATCGGCCAAAGGCACCACCTGTGGTGCAGGTTCGGTCATCAGCTCGGTGGCAACACGTGCCCTAATGACATGATGGCGTCCAGCTTCTGAGATATCAATCGTCAAGCCCGTGTCGATTGCCGGAATAAAAGGATTATCCGCAGCCGGATCCCAAGTGATAATCATCAAGGCCCGCACATCGGATACGTCCATAATCGTTGTGGCAAAGAAGTCAGGTGGTGCCTGTGCGAAACCCGCAACATGCCCCCGCAAGCGAAGTGGTTCTCCGACAGCAAGATCACCAAGCGAAAGCCTACCAGTGGCAATGACATAAGCTGCGGGATCACTTCCGGTACCCGAAAAATCGTAGAGACTGACGGGCCGTCCATTGATGAGCTGCAGATCCACAACGATTTCCGGCGAATCGCTCACTGAGTCGGAAACTGCATTCATAACAGTACCGGTCACCGTTGTGAATCGCATACGCACATGTCCTTCTGTTGCATCAACCGTCAGATTGTCTGGCAGTGTGCCGCTGACTGTGCCAAATACAGTGAGCGCCTGTCCGACCGAGATGTCATTCTTGCTGAGCGGATCGCTTTCGTCTCGATGTTCTCCCTGCTTGGTGACCTTTGTATTTTCGCCCAGCAGCACAGTCACATCACTGTTTAAGACCACCGTTCCTGTTTCCCGAATTAAAATGGCACCTCGTACCGTTAAGGTATCTCCCGAACGGGCAATCACAGTACCGCGCAGGGCATCGCGTTCTCCGCCCGGTACACTGCTTCCGGCAAATACTTCATTTGCACGAAAGAGACGCTCTCTTAAGTTCATTTTTCCAAAGACAATGACGGGTGTGAAAGCCGCTTTTTCAGCGAGCAGCGCAAGCCCTTCTGCGCCCTTCGCAGTGACACCATCAATCTCAAAAATAGTTTCATCGTTGGTGAGCACATCTAATTTGCCGAAGTCTCCTTCGCCGTCAATGCGGTGGTCGATGCGATGATGAAAAGGTCTCAGCCCAATTTGAAAGTGCTGCTCCTCTTCGTTCACACGGAGCAGCGGGCCACGCGCGCGTCTGATTTTTGGTTTTTCGAGATTCACGTCGGCAATCAAAACCGGCTCAACGGTCACAAGCGGCGGCGAAACAAGGGTATCCACCTGATTGGAAACCTTCAGATCAAAATCCAGGGTCAAGTGCGCTGGAATACCGGGTGCAATGATCAGGCGGCGCTGATCATCCAGTTTGACCTTCATTTCGATTGTTGTGATCGCATTACCATCGCCATCCTGCACTGCAGCAGGTGTTGCGAGGCCTGCAACCTCAACCTGAATATCGGCCTTGCTGTAGTCCAATACCATTGTGGCGTGGGTATATACTCCGCTGGGAATCGTTGCCGTGGTGACCAACTCTTCCAGATCAACATACTGTGCAAAATCAATTCGAGCGGTCAGCGGCATTACTTCCACTTCTGTCCCGTTCTGCTTGGTTAATTTGATTGAGCGGACGTCAACGGTATAGTTTTCAAAATCGCCTTCGGCATCCGTGAGACTGACCAACACTTCCCCTGACTCGTCATTTGCCGCAGCACCCGAAGTCCCATTTGCGCTACACCCAAACAGGCCCGTACTTAAAATCATCAACAAAGGCACAATGAGCGCGCCCCAACTTGAAATCCATTTCCGCATCGTATTCATTTTTTTCTCCTTCGTGATCAACATAAAATTTCGATTTTTAACCAGGGTTTCCTGAATTCTCATAAAAATGCTGCCTTTATGTTGGTTCTAACGCACAAAGGCGCTTCGGGTTGACACGAGGAAAAACTTTTTCCACCAAAAAGTGATCAGGGCTTTTAATCTGGTCAGCGCGTTCCTTGATCTGAAGAAGATTGCTCTGATAGCATGGCGGAAGGCTTAGGACTGAGGACTTGGGACATGAGTAATATCTTTTCGCAGCAGGCATTATCGGACTACATTTTGATCTGGAAAGAGATGAAACAGGGGCTACCTTACGATAGCAATTCAGAAGAGATTGTCTCTGTTTTGAAGGCGCATCCTGAGTTTGATCCCTTTTGGGAGCAGGGTGAAGCGGCGCTTCATCCTCAGGAAGTGGGTGATTATGTCGTGAGTCCGCTCATTCATACCCGGCTGCATGTTGTAATTGAAACACAGTTA
>CAZRYI010000275.1:0-3126 GCA_964604255.1 uncultured Nitrospirota bacterium | reverse complement strand
TGAAAAGGAATGCCCAGCAAGTCGGCATCGTTAAATTTCACCCCCGCCCGTTCTTTTCGATCTTCAAAAAGGACTTCTATCCCTCGTTTTGTGAGAGCGGCATAAATGGACTTGGCAGCAACCATCACTGCTTCTTTTTTCTCTTGCACGGGAATCACTTCGACGGCAAAGGGGGCAAGTGCCAGGGGCCAGATCATGCCGCGTTCGTCGTGGTTTTGCTCAATGGCTGCGGCCAGGATTCGTGATACGCCGATGCCGTAACAACCCATGATAAAGGGCTTATTTTTCCCGTTTTTGTCGAGAAAGGTGGCACTCATGGCCTCGCTGTATTTTGTACCCAGCATGAAAACATGGCCGACTTCAATGCCCCGGTCGATTGCCAGAGGTGCTTTGCATTTTGGGCAAGGATCATCCGCAAGGGCATTGCGGAGGTCGGCATAAACATCCACATTAAAATCCCGTCCGGCCATTGCTTCTACATAGTGTGTGTCTTTTTTGTTTGCACCGATAATCGCAGTGGACATCGCCGTAACCGCATGATCGGCAAGGATTTCCACATCCTTTAAACCGACTGGACCGGAAAACCCTGAGGGGCCGTTTGTTAGCTCTTCGACGGTTTTTTTGTCGGCAAGTGCCAGTTCTGTCACGCCGAGTTGATGTTTCAATTTGATTTCGTTGACTTCGTGATCGCCACGCACCAGGACAGCAATGCTGCGGTCATCAGCAAGAAAGATGAGGGTTTTGATCAAGTCTTCCGGCCTACGATTCAGAAATGCACAGACCTCCTCCACTGATTTTTTGCCTGGCGTGGTCACAGCGCTCATGACTGCTTCTTCAGCGGTTTTTTTTGAGCCTGTTACGGGAAGCAGTTCTGCCCGTTCGACGTTGGCTGCATAATCACATTGGCTGCAAGAGGCAATGTCGTCTTCTCCCGTTTGTGCAAGCACCATGAACTCATGAGAAGACGAACCGCCGATCATACCAGCATCGGCTTCAACTGCTCTAAAATCAAGACCAATGCGCTCAAAGATACGATGGTAGGCCTCGTACATGCTTTGATAAGTGGTACTCGCTGCTGCCATGTCGGCATCAAAGCTGTAGGCGTCTTTCATCATAAATTCACGAGCACGCATGAGGCCGAAGCGTGGACGAATTTCATCACGAAACTTGGTTTGAATCTGATAGAGGTTGAGTGGAAGCTGTTTGTAGGATCGCACTTCATTCCGAATCAGGTCGGTGATGACTTCCTCGTGTGTGGGGCCCAGGCAAAAATCACGATTGTGACGATCTTTTAAACGCGTCAGTTCTTTCCCATATTGTTGCCAACGCCCGGTTTCTTCCCAGAGTTCTGCAGGCTGAAGCGCAGGTAGAAGCAGCTCTTGCCCACCAGCAGCGTTCATTTCCTGTCGCACAATCTGCTCTACTTTATGCAGTACGCGCAGGCCAAGCGGTAGCAGAGAATAGACTCCGGCAGCCACTTTACGAATAAAACCGCCTCGAAGCATCAGGCGATGACTGATCACTTCGGCGTCGGAAGGATCATCACGGAGGGTCGGAATAAACAGTTTTGAAAAATACATCGTCAATCCTTAAATGAGGTGGGTGGGTCTTTCAACTTATTTAATGCGGGCCATCATACAGCAGTCATTCGGGAAGTCAATTGCTTTAACCCAGGGGGAAACGGGTCAGATGAAAGTTTGACATGATCTCAGGCATCACATATAAATAGGAGATGCACCTGATTCGATATCGGCATAAAAAATTCGTTTTTCTAGCACTTGTGGCCGCAATTGCATTATCACTTTGCCCGGTAGAACATCTCGTTCCGGTGGCTTCAGCAAGTGCCCACAGTGAAGAAGCTGTCTCGGAATGTATGCCGGACGTTTGTGCAACCCTCGAATCTAAAAAATTGGTCTCACATGAAAAAACCGTGCAGGCCAAGCTTTTTTTCGTACCTGAAGCGCCTTTCATCCCGTTTCAGTTTCAAAATGGCGACAAGCGCTTCAGATTCAATCAAGACAGTGCGCCGCCACCTCTCAACAAGCTTTACCATCTTCACGCAACATATCTGATCTGATTTTTTCTCCTAACAAAACATCATAGCCAAAAAAGCAGGGAATTTCTGTTTTTCCGTTTTTCACTGTCTTCTTTAGCTGCTTTTTTGATTCCGAGGTCGCAATAAGTTCGATCTCGATTTAGGAGAATATTAATGTCTATCACATCGTCAGGAAATTCGTTTCAACTGCCGCTCAGAATTACATTCGCTTTTGTTCTGATGGTATTTGCCATACTTGCCAGCACACCCCAGGCCGAAGCCATCCCGGCTTTTGCCCGAAAATACGATATGTCCTGCACCTCCTGCCATACCAAACCACCCAGGTTGAATGCCTTTGGCGAAGCCTTTCACATGGCGGGCTATCAAATTCCTAAAACAAAAGAAGGCGAACTGAGAAAGAAACGCCGCATCGGACGGATCAACTCCGAGATTGAGCTACTGAATATCTTCGCACTTCGTGCCACAGGTAACTTTATCGAGTCTTATTCCGGTGGTAAACCTGCCGAAACAAACCTGGCACTGCCTCGCGAAATAGAACTTTATTTCGGAGGCACCTTTACCGATGACATCAGCTATTTTTTTAATTTAAGCAACGAAATTGATGCAATTGAAGGCATTGAAAACAATCTCTTTGAAAAAAAAACCGCCTTCGGCCTTGGCAAGGAATTCTTCCTCATGTTTGATCTCGGCCCTGCACTCATGGGCAAACCGTCCGGCGCGATGGGCGGCCCCATGATGATGGGACCGATGATCATGGTCGGCAAGGTAGACCCTTCGACCAATTTTTCTTATTCCACCAACAGACAATTTGTGATCAACAATCCGGGACGAGTGGATGGGGATGGCAACATCCAGCGTTTTACACTCGCCCCCTATGCTTTTGCCTCGAAATTTTTTGGATTGCAGACCGGTGACGGCAAGTCACTCGAAGTCACGCGCTCCGTACTCTACAACACCTCTGGAGATTTTGGTCTGGATGTTCATGCCATGGCAGGAAGATTTATGTTTCAGGCCGGTGTCATGCAAGGGATCGAAGCAGGGACCTCTGATACGAACGAAAAGAAAGACAC
>CAZRYI010000274.1:1946-3140 GCA_964604255.1 uncultured Nitrospirota bacterium | reverse complement strand
GGTTATTTCAGCTTTCAGGGAAATATGGACACTTGCATTACAATTAGAACGATTATTGTCGATGGATCAACCGCCACCATTCAGGCCGCTGCCGGAATTGTGGCCGACTCCGACCCGGAACGGGAATATCAGGAAACAGTGAACAAAGCAAAAGGAATGCTCGCAGCCATACAACTGGCCGAAAACGGATTGGAAACATAGACCGTGCTGCTCGTTATTGATAACTACGATTCCTTTACCTACAACCTTGTGCAATATCTTGGTGAGTTGGGGCAGGAGATCACCGTCTACCGAAACGACCAAATCTCACTTTCAGAAATCTCAGCGCTTGCACCGGAAAAAATCGTCATCTCTCCAGGACCGGGCACCCCGAAAGATGCGGGTATTTCAGTCGAAGTCATCAAGCACTTTGGTGGCAAGATCCCGATTCTCGGCGTTTGTCTCGGTCATCAATCCATCGCAGAAGCCTTCGGAGGCGAAGTCATCCGCGCAGACCGATTGATGCACGGCAAAACCTCCATGATCAAACACGACGGCCTGACGATTTTCAAGGGCCTACCCGATCCATTTGAAGCCACCCGTTATCATTCTCTCATCGTAAAAAAAGACAAGTTGCCAGACATTTTTGAGATTTCGGCCTGGACAGAAGAAGGCGAAATCATGGGCATCCGCCACAAAGACCTGTTAATTGAAGGCGTTCAATTTCATCCCGAATCCATCCTCACCGGTGTCGGGATGGATTTGCTGAGGAATTTTTTGCTTTTGTAATCTTTACGCGAGGTAAACCGTCATGCATCAGTACACAGCGGTCATAGAACATTGCAAAGAAACAGATTTATATGTCGGCTATGTGCCTGGTTTTCCGGGTGCCCATTCACAAGGCACAACATTGGACGAATTAAACACAAATCTCCAAGAAGTGATTACTTTGCTTTTGGAAGATGGTGAGCCGGAACTGAAAACCGAATTCATCGGAACCCAAAACGTACTGGTCGGATAAATATAGATTTGAACATTGATACATTCCTAAAACGCCGAAAATAGTGAGAGGGATCTTATAGTGATCAAAGAAGCCATCAGTAAAGTGGTTGAGCGCATTGACCTTTCGGAAGCGGAAGCAGAGGGGGTGATGCGGGAGATCATGGAAGGAGAGGCCACGCCTTCTCAAATCGCCTCTTATATCACGGCTTTGCG
>CAZRYI010000274.1:0-1846 GCA_964604255.1 uncultured Nitrospirota bacterium | reverse complement strand
TGTGTCAATGAAATCGGGATTGGCTTCCTCTTTGCGCCTCTGTTTCATAGTGCCATGAAACATGCAATGGCTCCTCGCAAGGAATGCGGGATTCGCACGATCTTTAATATTTTGGGCCCATTAACCAATCCAGCAAGGGCCTCAATCCAGGTCTTGGGCGTATTTAAAGCGGAATTGACCGACCTCATGGCGCAGGCTCTAGTGAATCTTGGATCGCGACATTGTTTCATCGTACATGGTCTTGATGGTCTGGATGAAATTACAAACACGGGAAAAAGCCGGGTATCAGAAGGAAAAGGCGGGAGTGTCGCCGTTTATCATATCGAACCAAAAGACTTTCAGTTGAGCAATGGCAGAATACAAGACCTTGTCGGAGGAAATGTTGCCACAAACGCAGCCATCCTGCTTTCTATTTTGAGGGGAGAAAAAGGGGCGAAGCGGGATGTTGTTTTGATGAATGCCGCCCCTGTCTTTGTTGCAGTCGGCAAAGCGGCAACCCTTCAAGAAGGTTTCCAGATGGCCGCTGAGTCCATTGATTCCGGTCGAGCCATCGGAAAGCTGGAGCGTCTACGGGAGATGACGAACAAGTGAACAAAACAAGATGAACATTCTCACCCGGATCGCCACCGATAAACGCGCTGCGGTCAAAGCCCGAAAAAGCCGGTCTTATCTTCAGGAAATTCAATCACAAGTGGCCGATGCTGGTGCAACGCGTCCTTTTGCAAAGGCAATTGTCTCTGAAGAAAACCAGATCCCCCGACTGATTGCAGAGGTCAAAAAAGCCTCTCCCTCAAAGGGCATCATCCGCGAAGATTTTAATCCCCTTGAAATTGCACAGATCTACGAAGATGGCGGTGCCTCTGCGCTTTCCATCCTGACAGAAGAACAATATTTTTTGGGACACCCCGACTATCTGCAAACAATTCGAAAAAAAGTCACATTACCGCTCTTGCAAAAAGACTTCATTCTGGATGAACTTCAGGTGTATGAAGCACGGGCCTGGGGTGCAGATGCCATCCTACTCATCACAGCCTTACTGGAAAAAGGGCAGATAAAAGACTACTTTGACCTTGCGTCTGAACTTTCTCTGGCGGTGCTTGTTGAAGTTCATACGGAAAAAGAATTAGAAACGATTATTGAATGGGCACCCATCATCGGAATCAACAATCGAGACCTGACAACCTTCAAAACAGATCTTGCCACCACCTTGCGCCTCTTGAAGACCATTCCAACAGACCGTACAATCGTGAGTGAAAGCGGTATACATAAACGTCAAGAAGTTGAAGACCTTGGCAAAGCCGGCGTTGATGCGATATTGGTTGGAGAGTCCCTGATGGCTTCTGAGCGAATTGACGAAAAAATAAAGGCTTTGATTGGGGGGAGTGAAAAATCAAGATGATTGATTATCGGAAATTTATCACCATAGAGCCGGGAAAAAGATCAGGAAAACCCTGCATAAGAAATATGCGAATCACCGTCTACGATGTACTGCAAATGCTTGCAGACGGCATGATCCACGATGAAATCATTGATGATTTTGCTGAATTAAGCCATGAAGACATTCTCGCCTGTCTGGCCTATGCTGCGGATAAAGAACGACACATTGCTATTTGTTCATGAAATTACTCTTTGATGATTGAGATTGGATAAGTTAAAAGAACATCATGCAAGTTAAAATATGTGGGATTACAAACCTTGAAGATGCCCTTGCTGCTGCTGACTACGGTGCGGATGCACTTGGTTTTATCTTCGCCCCGCAAAGCCCTCGTTATATCTCTCCTGAAAAGGCCGCTGAAATTGTCACTAAACTCCCCGCTTTTATGACGACGGTTGGTGTTTTTACTTC
>CAZRYI010000273.1:1589-3142 GCA_964604255.1 uncultured Nitrospirota bacterium | reverse complement strand
TTTAAAAAATATCAGGATGAGCGCGATAAGGCATTTTCTGACCTGCTCAATAAGGACTGGCGTGAATTCCAGATGAACTTTGGCATCAAACGTGATGCCAAACCCAAACCAACTGTATTTCCAGTCGCACCCAAGCCCGTCCTTCCCGATGTTCCGGAAAAAGAACCCAAAGAGGTGGTGAAAATAGAGAAGCTTGTCGTACCGCCACCACGGGTAAAACCACTTCCCCCAAAAACACCCCAAGCTCGGTTTAAAGGGAAATCGCTTCAAGTTGCATTTTTTGGTGTGACGGTTGCGCTGAAATATGATCCGAAGCTCGTGGGAAACCTTGGACGGACGATCAATAAAACTGAAATAAGCGATTTCTGGAAAGTACTTAGCACCTCTGATTACAAACCGCTCATGAAACAATTACAGAGCTATCGCAAGTCAATGAACTTAAACGATTGGGGATATGCCCAATTGATCAACACAGTTGGGCAGGCCATTTATCGGAATCGCCCTAACGCAGTTAAAATGTTTAACTGGTTTATCTTGACCAAGGCAGGTTACAGCGCACGCATCGGCTACAACGACAGCACTATCTATTTAATGCTACCCGCAAAAACGCAGTTTTACGAAGTGCCTTACTTTACCTATGACGGTGTTCGCTACTATGTGGTTTCCTTTTCGGGGCCTGCTGAAAAGGTAAATAAGCTCTATTCCTATGAGGGAAACTACGCTAAAGCCAACAGTCTCATTGATTTGGCACTGAGACAGCTTCCCAAATTTGAGGCCTCTGAACAGCAGCGAAAACTCGCATTCAAGTTTGAAGATAAACAATACAATTTGAGTGTTCGTTATGATGGCAACCTAGTCGATTATTTGAAAAGTTATCCCGTCACGGAACTGGATGTCTATTTTCGTTCGACACTTTCGACACAACTTCAATACACGCTCTTAACTGCGCTTAAACCTATGGTGGAAGGGAAATCAGAAGAGTCGGCGGTGAACCTTTTATTGCGATTTGTCCAAACTGCCTTTGAGTACAAGACCGATGGGGATCAGTTCGGAAGAGAAAAATACTTTTTCCCTGAGGAACTCTTCATGTACCGCTACTCAGACTGTGAAGATCGCTCCGTTTTGTTTGCCTATTTGGTGAAAAATCTACTTGGGTTAGAAGTCGTTGCCCTTGATTATCCCGGACATGTGGCCACCGCAGTAAGGTTTAAAGGTTTGGTGCGAGGGAGTGCAATTACCTATCAAAATCAACGGTATGTCATTAGTGATCCGACTTACATCAACGCTCAAGCGGGCATGGTGATGCCTCGCTATAAAAGCACGAAACCGAAAGTAGTTTCTATTTCCAAACACTGATTTATTGTTAGTTAGCTTCAAATGAAGGCTGTTGCTTGAATCATTTTTTTTATCAGTTTCTCTGGTTTTATTACCAGGAATAGTGGCTTCAATGGTTTTCCATAAGAAAGAAAAAACTTGAAGTCGTCATTTGTCACTCATTTTAATAAGGAGAATTCAATGTACAGAAAATTAATGTCAACAGGTGCAAGTTTGGC
>CAZRYI010000273.1:0-1489 GCA_964604255.1 uncultured Nitrospirota bacterium | reverse complement strand
GCGGCGAATGCCCAGCAAGCTTTGAAAACCAGTTATAAAAACAAAAAGGCGATGTGGCAGCGTTTTCTGGCTAAGAAAGCCGGTGCAGAGCTGGATGCAGAGATTGATAAGATTGCGAATCAAGATTTGTCACAATAGGGATTTTGGAAACGGGCCACTAAATTTGTGGCCCGTTTTTTTTTGCCTGTGATTAGGGTCGAGCAAACCATGAATAAAAAAGTGTCTTGCCTCCGTTTTGAAAATCGTTGCGGGACAAAGGCATCTTTTGTCCTGTCTGTGTTTGTCCTATTGATTTTGGTTGCATGTGCCTCTCCCCGCCCAAACCCTTACCAGCGCCCGAATTGGATTGATTCACCTCCTACAGGAGGGAATGCGGCGGTTGGTGCAGCAAGTTACGAGATTTTCGGGGAGATGAAAGCGAGAGAAACAGCCTTGATGAAAGCCCTGACCACTCTTGCTGTACAAAAAGGTGGAACCGTAGACCTCGAAAGTAGCATAGACAGTCGACAGGTTTTGAATGTTAATCATGCAGGTGAGTCATTTAGTCAACGCGCTTCTATCAAGACGATAGCAATCGTTCGAGGGAAGGAAATTCCCATCAACGCAAAAATCAAGGCCTTTTGGAAAGACATACAAGGGAGACGGATATGGGTCTTAGTCGTAGAAGAATAGTTTTATTTTATATTGTTCTTCTCAGCGTGACGCTGTTGAGCATCCCTTCCAGAACAAATGCGGTCGGTGATGATGGATTTGAGGAATGGCAGGATACGCTCTCAAACGAGTTTGAAGCCCATGTTTCCGAGGAAGAGAAACGGTACGCGGCCTATAAAAAAGAAATTGAGCAGCAGTGGCAGATATTTGTAGCTTCCACTCAAAAAGATTGGGTCGTATATTCGGAGGATAAAAATACACGCAGTATCGTTGATTTTAAGCAGGGAGAAATCACATTAGAAACGGTCATGCCCGTCGATAGTAAAAAAAAATCGGACGCTAACAAAAGGAAAACGCTGGAAAAAATCGCGAGGCAACTTTTTGAAAAACGTTTGAGAGCAATTTTAGCCGATAAAAGTGTTGGCGGTGAAAGTCCGATTGATGGACAGGTCGTTTTAAAGAATGGAAAAGAGCTTGTCTCCGGTAATATCAATGAATTTTCAGATCAGGCCTTTAAAACCAAACTCAAAATTGAGGTAAAACCTTACGTCGCAAAAGACGGTAAAAAGCGAATCAAAGCAAAAGTCATCGTGAAGATGCTCCCAGAGCATCTCAAAATTCGAGCAGAAAAATTCAGAGAACCGATTGAAACCTACAGTCGGAAATACGGCGTTGACAAGTCCTTGGTGCTGGCAGTCATCCACACCGAATCCTACTTTAATCCCAAAGCACGGTCGCACGCACCCGCCTATGGCCTCATGCAGTTAGTGCCTACTTCGGGGGGAAGAGATGCTTACAAGCGGGTTCATGGCAAAGATCGCCCTCCCGCCCTTTCCTT
>CAZRYI010000272.1:0-3150 GCA_964604255.1 uncultured Nitrospirota bacterium | reverse complement strand
CGGAAAGTGGATTTTACTCAGCATCGTGATACTGGGCATTGCCCTCTTTTTTATTTTTGATCTTGGACGTTATTTCACTCTGGATGCCCTTAAAGAAAATAAAGACACACTGAAAAACTTCACAAAAACAAACTATGCACTGACGGCCGCGCTGTTTGTGCTGGTCTATTGTGTTCAAACCGCTCTGTCATTACCAGGAGCAACGATTTTGACGCTCGCTGGTGGCTTTCTTTTTGGCACTTTTGCCGGAGGGCTTTTAGTCAACATCGGGGCGACTTCGGGCGCAACACTCGCCTTTCTGTCCTCCCGCTACCTCTTCAAAGAAACGGTCGAAAATAAGTTTGGCAAAAAACTCAGTTCAATGCAGGAAGGTTTTGAAAATAATGCCTTCAACTATCTCTTAACACTCAGGCTCATTCCCCTCTTTCCTTTTTTCCTGGTCAATCTGGCCTCCGGGCTGACACGCATTAAACTCTCAACCTATATAGCTGCAACGGCAATCGGTATTTTGCCGGGAAGCCTCGTCTATACCAATGCAGGCAAACAACTCGGCACCATCAACTCCCTTAAAGACATCGCCTCTCCCGGCGTACTGGGTGCCTTTGTTTTGCTTGGACTGCTATCAATGGTTCCGGTGTTTTATAATAAATGGAAGGCTTCAAAAAGAAATAAAGCAGAAGAAAACCCTAAACATGTTGCTTCTAAGGTTTAGCGCAATAATTCAGTTGATCAATCATTTGGAGAATACATGGAAACTTTTGACTTAGTTGTTATCGGTGGCGGTGCGGGTGGATTGGTGACGGCCAGCGGGGCGGCTCAGCTCGGAGCAAAAGTCGCCTTGATCGAAAGAGACCGCCTCGGAGGTGAATGTCTCTGGACGGGCTGTGTGCCAAGCAAGGCCCTCATTGAAGCCGGGAAGACTCTCCGACGAATTGAAGGTGCCAGAGAAAAAGGATTTAGCTTTGGAAAGGTCAAAGTCAATTTTGCCAACGTGATGGAAGGTGTCCACAAAACAATCATGGCGATTCAGCCACATGATGACCCCGATCGCTTCCGAAAGATGGGCATTGACGTCATCGAAGGAACAGCAAAATTTACAGGTCACGATAGATTAGAAGTGAATGGACGCACCCTTGTTGCCAGCCGTTTCTGCATCGCAACTGGGGGAGATGCCTTGGTTCCGCCGATTGAAGGCATTAAAGGTGTCCCCTTTTTAACGCATGAAAACTTTTTCGATCTTCGCAAACAACCGGAACATCTGATCATTGTTGGTGCCGGCCCGATTGGCTGCGAACTGGGCCAGGCAATGAACAGCCTGGGTAGTAAAGTCACCCTGATCGAAAGCCTCGACTGTGTATTGCATAACGACGATAAAGAATTGGCTTGTATGTTACATGCCTTTCTGGAAGAGGAAGGCATTAACATTCACGTCGGAACTCGGGCGATGAAGGCACAAAAAAGAGACGAACAGATCCGACTGACTTGCAAAAAAGGGAAGGAGATCTTCACGGTCGATGGAGATGCACTCCTGCTCGCAACAGGAAAACGAGCACGCACCTCCGGCATGGGCCTGGATGTCGCCGGTGTGCTGACAAACAGAAGTGGTATACAAGTCGATGCCAGCCTGCAAACAAGTAATCCAAGAATCTATGCTTGCGGAGATGTCGCGGGTCCCTACCTCTTCACCCATTCGGCAGAATATCAGGCAGGCATCGTGATCAGTAACGCTCTCATTCCCCTACTCAATAGAAAAGTCGATTACAGTGTTGTCCCTTGGGTCACCTACACCGAACCAGAGTTGGCTCACGCAGGCATGTCAGAAGACGCCGCTCGTAAGACATTGGGTGATGACAAAGTCTCTGTTTTTCGCTACGACGTGAAAGAGAACGACCGACACATCATCGAAAAAGCCATACGAGGCAGAATCAAACTCATCACCCGTTCCAATGGTAAGATCATCGGTTGTGATATTTTAGGCGCACATGCGGGAGAACTGATCCACGAATACGCCCTGGCCATCAAAAAAGGCTTGTCCGTCGGAGCTGTCTCCGGCCTGATCCATGCCTACCCCACCCTGTCACAAGCAAACAAACGCGTGAGTGACCGCTACTTCGGCGAAAAGTTTTTCAAGGGGAAAACCCCGAAAATGGTGCGATGGTGGCTTGAGCGTACTCGCCCGAAACATTGATTGGATAGACCTCGACAGATCAGATATAATGAAGAATGTGTGTGTCTCTAATGACTGAGGAAAATGATATGGAGAAAGCGGTACAAAATAAACAAAGTACGTACGATGCTCAAGATCAACTGCAAGAACTGATAAAACAAGCAGGAGATGAAGCACGCAAACAAAAAAAACAAACGATGGAAAAACATTTTCAAAAAATTAAAACACTACTTTCTGCACACCCTGCTTAGCCAAAAACCACGTTGAATGACAACACAAAAAAGCCCGTTTTAATTGTTGTCGCGGGACCAAATGGTTCAGGCAAAACGACAATTACAAAAAAACTGCTTCACCACCAATGGATAGAAGGAAATAACTGTGTCTACATCAACCCGGATATCATTGCGCAAGAGGTGTTTGGTGATTGGAATTCAAGAGATGCGATTATAAGTGCAGCGAATTATGCACAAGAAAAACGAGAAGCCTGCCTTGCCGAGAAACGTAGCCTGGCATTTGAAACGGTATTTTCAAGCCCTGAAAAAATAGCGTTTATTCAACAAGCAATTAGCGATGGTTTTTTTGTACGATTTTTTTTTATTTGCACCAATGACCCGACAATTTGCGCCCAAAGAGTCGCCCAACGGGTTTTAGGAAAAGAAGGTCATGATGTTCCCATCCCAAAGATTATCAGCCGATATTACAAATCACTTGTAAATTGTAAAGAGATACTGCCACACCTTGATCGCGCTTATTTCTACGACAACTCAGACGAAAACCACAACCCGAGACTCCTGTTTCGAGTTAGCCAGGGAAAAGTCATAAAGACTTACGGAAAATTAACGCCTTGGGTTGAAGAAATATTTGCCTCTTTAAATGCCCCTAAACCCGTATGACCCTCTACGACATCACCCTCCCCTTATCTTCAGACCTGCCGACTTGGCCGGGAGACCCTGCGCTCTCAATGACACGTTCTGCCAGTCTTT
>CAZRYI010000271.1:0-3152 GCA_964604255.1 uncultured Nitrospirota bacterium | reverse complement strand
GTTGCCAGATTCATTGAAAAACCTGAGCGCGAAACTGCAAAGAGCCTATTTCAAAAAAAAGGCGTTTTTTGGAATACGGGGATGTTTGTCTGGAAAATTTCGACCATTTTGTCAGAAATTGAACGACACATGCCTGAACTCTTTCGCAGCCTGCAAGAAATTGAAGCCGTGATCGGAACAGATCAAGAGGAAAGTCTTTGTCAGGAGATTTATTCAAAACTCCCTGCCACTTCAATCGACTACGGCATTCTTGAAAAGTCGGACAGCATTGCTGTGATTCCTTCCGACATGGGCTGGGAAGACGTCGGCTCCTGGTCTGCTTTGGACGAAGTCCTCAATAAAGACAGCGATGGTAATATTCAAATCGGCAATGTAGTGAATGTCAACACAAAGAACAGCACGGTTTATGCCGGAAAGCGGGTGATTGCTGCTGTCGGCTTGGAAAACATTGTCATCGCCGACACACCCGATGCCACCCTCGTTTGCACCAAAGAAAGCGCGCAGGATGTCAAAAAAGTCGTCGAATTATTAAAAAAAGCCAATAAAGAAGAACACCGCATTCATCAAACCGTTATCCGTGCCTGGGGTAGCTACACCATCTTAGAAGAAGGCTCGAACTACAAAATCAAACGGATTGTAGTCAATCCAAAATCCAAGCTTTCTCTCCAGTCTCATCGTAAAAGAAGTGAACATTGGATCGTGGTTTCGGGGATTGCAACGGTCACCTGCGGCGAAAGTGTCTACACCATTCAAGTCAACCAGAGTACCTTTGTGCCCATGGGGGTTAAACATCGTTTAGAAAATGCGGAAGAAATACCACTTCAAATCATTGAGGTACAAAATGGCGTCTACCTGGGAGAGGATGACATCACTCGCTATGAGGACGATTATGGTCGGAAGAGTAAAAACATCTTTCAAGATAACCATTCGGAACCTCCATTGAGAGAGATAAGGATCTAATATGTCGATATTTAGAGAATATGATATTCGCGGTATCTACGGACAGGACTTAACAGAAGAAATCGCCGAAGGCATTGGCCTTGCTTTTGGCACAATGATAGGACGCGCAGGAGGGAAACAAATCACCTTGGGCTACGATGTGCGTCTGAGTACTCCGGCATTAAAAGCCTCACTTTTATCCGGCCTGCTCTCCTGTGGCATCAAGGTCATTGACATCGGAGAATGCCCGACACCCGTGCTTTATTTTTCTCTGTTTCAACTCAAAGTCGATGGTGGGGTGATGATTACGGCAAGTCACAACCCTGGTGAATTTAACGGTTTTAAGCTCTGTCTTGGACAGAACACCCTTTTTGGTAGCGACATTCAAAAAATCAAAACCATGATTGATCAGAAAGACTTCGATTTGGCTGAAGAAAAAGGGCTTGTGACAAACGAAGTCGATTTTTTAGGCACCTACAGCGATTATTTTCTGGAACATTTCGGTGTTTTTGAAAAAAAGAAAGTCGTCATTGACTGTGGCAACGGGGCCGCAGCGCTAAACGCCCCTCAGCTTTTTGAGCGTCTCGGTTGCGAAGTCATTCCCCTCTTTTGCGAAGCAGACGGTTCTTTTCCAAACCACCATCCTGACCCAACGGTTGAAGAAAACCTACGTGACATGATTGCTGCTGTTAAACGGGAAAAAGCGGATATTGGCATTGCTTTTGATGGCGATGGAGACCGCATTGGTGCTGTCGACGAAAACGGTACCATTATCTGGGGAGACCGATTAACCCTCCTGTTCGCCACCGACATCCTGAAAGACCACCCAGGTGCCACCATTATTTCAGAAGTCAAAGCCTCACAGATCCTCTATGACGAGGTGGCCCGTTTAGGCGGGAAGGGCATCATGTGGAAAACAGGACATTCACTGATTAAATCAAAAATGAAAGAAAGCGGTGCGCTCTTAGCAGGCGAAATGAGCGGACATATCTTTTTTGCCGACCGCTATTTCGGTTATGACGATGCAACTTACGCAGGTTGTCGCTTGCTCGAAATTTTGATCAAGGGCAAGAAACCCCTTTCGGAACATTTTAAAAACCTGCCCGAATCCTGCACAACCCCTGAAATTCGTATTGACTGTCCCGATCATCTTAAATTTGAAATCGCGGAAAAATGTCGGGAATTTTTCTCAAAATATTTCAAGGTCATCGACATTGATGGCGTTAGAATTTTGCTGGACGATGGTTGGGGCTTAATTCGAGCCTCCAATACACAGGCAGCGCTCGTACTGCGTTTTGAAGCGAGCACGCCAACACGGCTGGCAAAAAACCGGGAAGGCATTGAAAAATACCTCAATAGCCTTTTGAACAAAATAGCGCATTAGGGATCACAAAGAAGTGTTTACCCAAGCAAAAGGGACACAAAGAAGTGTAGCCTTCCTAAAATCGAAATCGATTTTTTTAGACAACAACAGATGGAGGAATCACAATGTTTCTTAGCAAGTTTAAACGCACATCGGCGTTTTTCATCCTGGTCGCCCTGATTTTTATGGTCGCACCAGAGGTTTTTGCCGCGGGGGTCTCTCAGGAGATGTTTACGGTCAATAATACATGGATGCTGGTTGCAACCTTTCTTGTTTTTATTATGCACCTCGGTTTTGCAACATTGGAAATCGGGCTGACACGAGCAAAAAATACAAACAATATCCTGTTTAAAAACATGGCCATTGTCGCCATCGGCTTGCTCACCTACACCCTGGTGGGTTTTAACCTGATGTATCCGGGAGACTTCAACGGCTGGATCGGCTTTGCCGGTCTTGGTTTGAGCAATCCCCCGGGAGATGCCGGGTTGATCGGTTATGCCGATGGGGCCTACACCTACTACACTGATTTCATTTTCCAGGCGATGTTTGCCGCAACAGCGGCCACAATTGTCTCAGGTGCTGTAGCAGAACGGATCAAACTGAGCACTTTTCTTGTCTTCTCCACTATCTATGTTGCCATTGTCTACCCGATTGTCGGTTCATGGAAATGGGGCGGTGGCTGGCTAGATCAAATGGGATTCTACGATTTTGCAGGTTCGACCCTGGTCCACAGTGTGGGTGGCTGGGCCGCATTGGCTGGTATTATGCTCCTGGGGCCGCGCCTCGGAAAATATGTCGATGGCAGAATCAAACCCATTTTGCCTCACAGTATGCCACTTGCAACCATTGG
>CAZRYI010000270.1:0-3157 GCA_964604255.1 uncultured Nitrospirota bacterium | reverse complement strand
CCTGATGACTCAATTTGTTTGATCTGATGCTGGAGCGATACACGCGCCTGTTCTTCTTCTTTCGCCTGGGCAAGAACCACGCCATCGAAGGCCTTCTCCATAGCTTCTCGCTGATCTTGTTCTTCTGCAATGCGTTCGCGGAGCGCCTTAATTGAGGCGCTCTTTTCCTCGGCATTTTTTGCGAGCAGGCGTTTGAGGTTCCCCAACTCTCTCAGGGCATTGTTATTTGTCTGCTCGGAGGCATCTTTATAACGGTTGATTTCTTCGTCAATGCTGCCTCCCATCAAGCGAAGCTGTAGTTCCATCTCTGCGATTTGCTCATCGAAATCAGCATCCCGTCTTCTCAAAGACCCGAGTGCTGTTTGTCTTTGTTCCCGCGCGTTTCTTAGCTCTGTTTGTATCTGTAACTCCAGCTGCTCTAGTCGTTTTTTCAGCTCAGCTCGTGTTTCTTCCGCCAGCGCCTTTTGCTCATTTTTCAGGTCAAAGAGTGACACCCGATGATCTGCCTTGAGCTGCCGCAAATCCCGACCCAAGACTGTGATCGGGTCTGGTGGTAAAGGCGCATCCGTATCTCGGGACATTTCAAGAGAATACCCGCAGCCCCCAAGTAGGGTCAGGCCTACCAGTAAAAGGGGGGCGAAGCGCATTGTGCTTTCTCCAAACTAAAGAGATATTGTCTTGAAAGTGAGCCTGACCACATTGACAGTCGTCCTTATCTTTTGACGAGGAAGTGGACGCGTCGGTTCTTTTGGTAACAGCTTTCCATTTGTTCGCTACAGATGTTTTTTTCCTCACCATAGCTGATAAATGAAAATCGGGATTCGTTAATGCCAAGGTTAATCAGGTAGCGCATAATGGATCTTGCCCGACGCTCACCGAGCGCCAGATTGTAATCGTTTGTTCCACGCTCATCCCCATGTCCCTCAATTTGAATCCTGATGTTTGAATTAAGCGCTAACCAACGTGAATTCTCTTCGAGCGCTTCTTTTGCATCAATGCGAACCTGGGCTTTGTCATAGTCGAAATAGACATTTTCCATAAAAGAGGGGCCACTATTGTTCAGACCGCTTCCCATGCCTTTGTTTTCTTGTGAGTCATGGCGATGTGATTCTGAAGCACTGTCATTTCTAGCGGAAGCCAACGTGTCTGCGCCTTCCTTCATGGGTCTTTCTTTCGGGGTACCGTCTGCAGACGTCGATTTTTTGGCCATTTCTGAGTCTGTGACACCGCCGTTTGAGGATCTAGCGTCTCCACCTCCACTTCCAGGAGAGGTCTTTTTAGACGCTGTGCCTCCCGATGGTGTTTTTGATGATGCGGAAGTGCTTCCATCGTTCGACAGTCCTGCCGATCCATCCACCGGTGCGATCTTTTTTGAACATCCCACCACAAATAATGCGGCAATCATGATGACCAGCGGACTGGCAATTGACTTACAACGTAAAAAATCTTTAAACATGAATCTGACTCCTCCTTTACATGACTGATAGAATGACCCCGTTTAAGCACTTCTGGGTCCGTTTTTATCCTGATTTATCCATTCACTGACTAACGCGGTGACCATGCCGGGCTAATATTATTGGACGGATTAGATGTCGTCAAGGGCCTCAGATGGCTTCCATCCAAATGTATGGAGAAAATTTGATTTTTCCCAAATCGATTTGATGTAAAGATGATCTCCCTCCCGTTGAGCCCCCATGACGGGGCTTCATCATCCCAGGCACCGCTTTCAGTCACGACAATTGATTGTGTCCCGTCTGCACGGTCGGCACAAATTTTCAACCGGCGTTCTTTATTTCGGCAGGCATAGGCAATCCATTCGCCTTTGGGCGACCAGGCAGGAGATGTATTATAATCGCCACCAAAAGTCAACCTGTCTACATTGGCACCGTCCGCATCCATAATATAAATCTGAGGTTTGCCGCCTCGGTCGGAGGTAAAAGCGATCTTTTTCCCTGTCGGAGACCAGGAAGGCGAGAGATCATCCGATTTATTAAAGCTGAGTCTTTTGAGTTCGCTGCCGTCTATTTTGATTGAATAGATTTCAGAGTTACCATCCTTTGTTGTCGCGAAGGCGACACGGTCTTCAATCGGTGACCATGCTGCGGAGTAATTCAGCCCGGAAAAGGCCGCGACCACCTTTTTTTTTCCGGTTTTCATGTCAAGCATGTAAATGTTCGGATTGCCGGAGCGGTATGAGGTATAGAGTAATCTTTTTCCATTTGCAGACCATCGGGGAGAAAGCACGATGCTGTGGTCGCGTGTCACCCTCATTTTGTTGGCGCCGTCATAATCCATGATATACACTTCTTTATTGCCTGAGAGATCCGAGACATAGGCAATTTTTGTTTGAGCAATGCCCTTTTCTCCAGTGAAATGCAGGGTCAATATGTCAGAAAAACGATGGGCCATATTACGGATCAATCGTTTTTTTCCGGAGATTCTGATGCTGATGACCTCTTCCCGACTGGATGTTTCATAAGCGTAACTTTCTAATATCCATTCTTTTTCATTAACGATCAGTTTTGCCCAGACCAATGCATGGACGCCTGCCTTGGATGCTTTGGCTAAAGCCTGAGCGTCGGGGGGACCATCCGAGCTGGGCCTGAAACCGATATCGCTTGTTTCGACTAACTCAAAAAAAAAGGAACGCTCGAGGTCGGCACGAAGGACATTTTCAACAATGGATGCAGCCTCGTTCTTGCCAGAGGCTTCTTGAAAAGGCAAAATCATTAAAGGGATTTTTCGGAAGCCGGTGCGGCTCATTTCAAGAAAAACCTCAGCGGAATAAGCAGTCGTGTTGCCCAGAGACAAAATGAAGAGCAGCGTGAATAGGATTTTTTTGGAACGCTTTTTCAACATACTTTTTTAGGACGCCTCCTTAACAATAAAGTGCATATAGACCGTCAGCATTGAATCCGAATAAGCATTTGGAAGTGGTGGAAAAGGATGCGCGGCGTAGACGGCTCGCAAAGCAGCTTGATCGAAAAAAGTATTTCCAGAACTTTCTTCAACAACAACAGACATTTTATCAATGTCGCCATTTTTTTTGATTTCGAAACGCACGACTAAGCCGTCTTCCCTGGGAGTAATGGGTGGGGGTGCCCATTGCCATCGAATTTTACTATCGATTCTTTGCAGATAACCCGGAAAAGCAAAG
>CAZRYI010000269.1:0-3159 GCA_964604255.1 uncultured Nitrospirota bacterium | reverse complement strand
CGGAGTAAAAACCAGCCTTTTTGCGATGGCTCACACAGCGGCACTTCTTTTACGCCCCATGCTTTCCAGGTAGAAGAATCACAGGAAGCCTACCTTTGTATGTGTAAACACACTGCAAATCCCCCTTATTGCGATGGTGCCCATGCCCTGCTGAGTGAAGAAGAGATTGCGCAGGATGTCCCCCCGGAGACTTCAGAGTCTGACAATAAAACCGGAAAGGTGCAGCCGACACCGGAAGAACCGACGCTCAAACAGATCCACGATCTTGCCCGAGACGGACTTTCCAAGGTCGGTCATCACGGTGAAATGGCTGCGATGGGTGTGCCGGGGCCAAGCCTTCCCCGCTGGGATGACATTCAAATTCTCGCAGCACAGTTTGCCTCAAAACCCCGGATGGATCATGAACCGGTCGGTACTGAGTTAATCATCGGGCCTAACGCTGCAAAACCGCTTCATCTCAAAATCCCTCTTTTTGTGTCGGATATGAGCTTTGGTGCCTTGTCGGAAGAGTCTAAAATTGCCTTGGCAAAGGGAGCAGAATTGGCCGGAACCGGCATTTGCTCCGGCGAAGGCGGCATGTTGCCAGAAGAACAGGCGGCAAACAGCCGATATTTTTATGAGCTGGCTTCGGCAAAGTTCGGCTATTCTGAAGATCTGCTCACAAAAGTACAGGCCTTCCATTTTAAAGGTGGCCAGGGTGCAAAAACGGGTACAGGTGGACATCTTCCTGCAAACAAAGTGCTGGGTAAAATTGCAGCAGTGCGATCTCTTCCCGAAAAAACAGCCGCAATTTCTCCCCCGACCTTTGAAGACTTGAGTACGCCGGAAGACTTTAAGTTTTTTTCAGATCGTGTACGCGAAGTCAGCGGTGGCATTCCCATCGGTATGAAAATGTCGGCCAACCACATTGAAGAAGACATCGATTTTGCGATTAAAGCCGGTGTCGATTACATCATTCTTGACGGGCGTGGCGGTGGCACGGGTGCAGCCCCATTGCTCTTCCGCAACAATATCTCCGTGCCCACCATTCCGGCCCTCGCGAGGGCGCGTTATTATCTCGATAAACGCTGCGTCTCGGGCATTACGCTCATTGTCACCGGTGGGTTGCGTGTGCCAGCCGACTTCATCAAGGCCCTATGTCTCGGAGCCGACGGCATTGCGCTCTCAAACTCGGCCATGCAAGCCATCGGCTGTGTTGCCGCACGCATGTGCCAAACCAACAATTGTCCCGTGGGCATTGCAACGCAAAAACCGGCATTGCGGGCAAAGTTAGATGTCCCCCAGGCAGCAGAGCGACTGGCACGATTTTTTGAATCTTCTGTCTCTCTGATGCAGGTCATGGCACGGGCCTGTGGTCATCAACACTTGAATCAGTTTAAGCAGACAGATATCACCACCTGGAAAAAAGAGATGGCTGAACTCAGCGGCATTCTATATGCGGGTTTTGATGCAGATAGGTAGTTTCTGAATACTGGGAATGATTTAGTCGCCCATAGCAACTACAGACCTTGCGTGGGTGATATCAACACATCCCACTTTGCTTGGATGGTTCCCAGGAAAAAGCCGTCCATAAAAACCCTAAAAACGCGATGATGCCCTCTCCCCTTCCGGTGAATAAAGTCGCACTTTCCGGGAAACCCGGAAATGATGCTCTCAAATATCAGGAGAGAGAGAAGTGAAGTCCAAGGTCGCAGAGGTTAAAAAATGAAGATTGCAGATCAATATATAAAACTCGTCGAATGGTCAGAAGAAGACCAATGTTATATTGGCTCTTCTCCTGGATTTATCGGTGCTTGCTGTCACGGAAAAGATGAAGCCAAGGTTTATAAGCAGCTCTGCGGTATCGTTGAGGAGTGGGTGGAGATTCATCAGCAGGAAGAACTTCCTTTGCCTGAATCATTTGCGAGTAAATCTTTTTCAGGTAAATTTGTGATCCGAGTCGGTACAGAACTACATAAGGCATTAGCGATTAAGGCTGCAAAATCGGGTGAAAGTCTTAATCGTCTTTGTACAGACCTTCTCCGCAATTCAATCCTTCGGCGGAACTAAAAGAGTAGTGTGTAATCCGTAAGGAGATCGTAAAATGGCAATTCTTGAAGAACGAATCACAGTGGACCCGGAACAATGTGGTGGTCGGCCCTGCATTCGCGGTATGCGTATCCGCGTTAGTGATGTGCTTGATCACCTTGCAAATGGCTTAATGCCTGAGCAAATTATTGAAGAATTACCCGACTTAGAAATGGATGATGTCCGAGCCTGTCTCCGCTTTGCAAGCCATCGTCTTAGCCATCCTGTGGTGCTGGCTTGATTCTCTGGATTGATGCACAACTCTCTCCAATTATTGCACCGTGGATCAGTGAGACCTTTAATCTAGAGGCATATTCTGTTCGCGATTTAGGTCTCCTTGATGCAAAAGACCTTCAAATCTTTGACGCAGCACGAGCAAAAAAAGCGGTTGTGATGACAAAGGACTCTGATTTCCTATTATTACTTGATCAGTATGGGCCACCACCACAAATTTTGTGGATTACCTGCGGAAATACATCAAATGTACGCTTGAAAGAAATTTTGGCAAAAAATCTGCCGGTCGCAATCCAGATGTTAGAACGGGGTGAACGGCTGATTGAAATGAGTGATGCACGATAATTTTCATTATATTATTTCATGCAAAACTTCTCATAAGGAGGCTATTGCCTTGGCTCTAAAGCGTGACAGCGAAATCGAACGAGGAAAAGTTAAGCCCCTGTCGCATCAAGAATTAATGAACAGACTAGGAGAGAGAGTTGAATAGCATTCAGCAATTGAACACCCCTCAAGGTAAATCACCAACTTAAAAGGAGTAAAAAATGTCACGACGTTTTAATTTTGTTTCTGGAAACCCTGCTTTAAAAAAGAGCCCTTTTGCTGGCATTACGGCAGGAATGCGGGGCGGGGCGATGACGGTTGAAGGGGCTGCCAACAAAACAGCGCTTTCACTCGCGATCCTCATCGTTTCAGCAAGCTGGACCTGGAATATGGGTATGGCCGGAGAGTCCCCGATGGGCCTCGTCATGGTCGGGTTCATCGGTGGTTTTATTGTCGCGATGATCACAATATTTAAAATGAATCTGGCCCCTTATACCACTCCCCTCTATGCCGCACTGGAGGGCCTCGCACTTG
>CAZRYI010000268.1:0-3170 GCA_964604255.1 uncultured Nitrospirota bacterium | reverse complement strand
GCAATCCGTTCGCTGGCGCGGACATTTTCGGCAGAATTGCTCCCTAAAGGCATCCGGGTGAACAATTTGAGCCCTGGTCCGATTCAAACACCCATCTTCAGCAAAATGGGTCTTTCCCAGGAAGAGATTGAGGGCTTTGGCAAACAAATTATGACGCAAGTTCCGATGGGCCGTTTTGGCGAATCCGATGAAATGGCGAAAGCCGCGTTGTTTTTGGCTTCTTCCGACTCATCGTATATTGCCGGAATCGATCTCGTCGCCGATGGCGGTATGAGCCAGATTTAAATCAGGATCTCACTCTATGAATAAAAAAGCGTCATTCCCACAAAGTCGGGAATGACGCTTGCGGAGAAACTTTGTCCGATGCTATATTCAGAAAAGTGAGTCTCTTTGGAGCTTTTTTATTTTGTCAATAGGTACGACCTCCCCTTCTCTTGAATCAGAACGTATAACAACTGCATTCGCGGTTCGGGATCACCTCATTCAAGAGGGTCTTTTCCGTCCAGATCAGAATCATTTAAGTGCGTCTCAGACAACAGCAGCACCCACTGCAAATGATCACTGGCGCATTGCCACCACCCCTTTTTTTATCAGCAAAGCCGACCATGCCTTTATTGAAGCACTGGGTGCCCACTTGCACGCCTTTTATAAAGCAGCCAATCGACTCTATTTTGAATCGTTGCGTGGTCAGGCACCCGCTTGGTATGCGGCCTATCTCGACCAGGGTAAACCTGAAGCCCTGCTTGAAACAGCTCGCATGAATCGATTCAAGCAGCGTTTGCCAGGCATTATTCGGCCCGATCTCATCCCCGGTGAAGATGGCATGATTGCCTCCGAGCTGGATTCCGTTCCCGGTGGCATCGCTTTGAACGCGGCCCTTGCAGAGTCCTATGCAGACAATCATGCAATCATCGGTCTTCGTGATGGTATGGTTGAGGGTTTCGAGCGCATGATCCGGGCCAGCTCAAATCAGGAAACACCTTTCCTAGTGATTGTTGTTTCGGAGGAATCGAAATCTTATCGGCCCGAAATGGCCTGGCTCGCAAAGCGCCTGAATGCACGTGGGCTTCGAACTGTGCTTGCAGTGCCTGAAGAGATTATTTTTTCGGAAGAGGGGTTATGGATTGATGTTGCGGGACAGCGCAAAGCCATCGACATCGTCTATCGCTTTTTTGAACTGTTTGACCTCAGAAATGTCCCGAAATCAGAATTGATTTTATACGCCGCAAAGAAAAAAAAGGTTGTGCTCACCCCGCCACCCAAACCGGCACTTGAAGAAAAAAGCCTCTTTGCCCTCTTTCATCACCCTGTTTTAAAAGCACATTGGCAACGCCATCTAAAAAAAGAAACGATCTCAGTACTTGAAAAACTTTTCCCGAAAACCTGGATCATCGACCCCAGTCCCTTGCCCCCTCATGCAACCATTCCGGGTTTGAATCTGGCTGATCAGCCAATTAGCGACTTTCACCAGTTGGGTGCTGCTTCGCAAAAGGGCCGTCAATATGTGATCAAAACCTCCGGTTTCTCAGAATTGGCTTGGGGGTCGCGAGGCGTTTCCATGGGGCACGATCTTTCAGAAACTGATTGGAGCACTGCCATCGACAAGGCACTGAAAGCCTATCCCACGACCCCCTACATTCTTCAAAAATTTCACAAAGGTAAAAAGGTTTCAATTGACTACTACGATTTTAAACAGGAAGGCATCATAAAGATGAAAGGCCGTGTACGGCTGTCGCCTTATTATTTTGTGGCAGGTGACAAGGTGCATCTCGGAGGCATCCTCGCCACGATTTGCGGTCTGGAAAAAAAATTGATTCATGGCATGGTGGATGCCGTCATCGCCCCCTGTGCAGTTTCCGATTTCTGATAAAATTAAAAGGAATACAATGCTAAAACTTTATAATCTTGAGGCCTGCCCCTACTGCATCATGGTGAGAAATAAACTCGCACAGCTCTCACTCGACTATGAAAAAATTGACGTGTCCCCCTGGCAATCAGAGCGTCAGATCGTTTTCGATATTTCGGGCCAGTATACCGTGCCAGTACTTGTGGATGGTGACCAGGTATTTGATGACGAAGACAAGGCCATCGCCCACCTCACAAGCACCTATCAAAAGGAGAACTGAAGCTGTGGATCAATGGCAGAAAGATCTAAAAGAAAGCATCTCCGATGTCGAAACGCTTGAGAAAGTCCTCGGTGTTCCGGCGGACTCCGTGAGAGAGGTGGTTGAGCGCTACCCGATGCGCATTACCCCCTACCTGCTTAAACAAATTAAAAAAAAGGGCGACTCTCTCTGGCAACAGGTGGTGCCCAGTCCCGAAGAAATGTATTCAGAAGAGGGCTGTGATGTCGAAGATCCTCTGCACGAAGGGGAAGACAGCCCCGTGCCCAACTTAGTGCATCGCTACCCGGATCGGGTGCTGCTTTTTGTGACGAATCAGTGTCCGATTTATTGCCGGTTTTGCACACGGAAACGCTTTGTCGGTTCACCCGGCACCTTAACACCCGAAAATTTAAAACAAGCCTGCGACTACATTTCTGAGCATAAAGAGGTTCGAGACATCATTTTATCCGGGGGAGATCCCCTGCTGGTGGTTGACCGTCTGCTTGAGCGGGTACTTAAAAGCCTGCGTGAGATTCCCCATCTGGAAATCATCCGCATCGGCACACGTGTACCCGGCACCCTGCCCTCACGCATTACACCGGCGCTCTGTGAAATGTTGAAAAAATATCATCCGCTCTACATGAATCTGCACTTCAATCACCCCGACGAAATCACCCCCGAAGTCGCCAAGGCCTGCGGCATGTTGGCCGATGCAGGCATCCCCCTGGGGAGCCAAACTGTTTTGATGGAGGGCATCAATGATGAACCTGAAATCATGACCAGTCTCATGAAAAAGCTCCTGGCAATCCGAGTCAAACCCTATTACATCTATCAAGCCGACTTAGTACAAGGCACCGCCCACTTTCGGACACGGGTGGAAAAAGGGCTGGCACTGATTACCGCATTACGAGGTCACACCTCCGGCATGGCGGTGCCGCATTTTGTCATCGACGCACCGCAAGGCGGGGGCAAGGTCGCCATTTTGCCGGAGACCCTGCTTCATATTGATGATGAAACGGTGATTGTCAAAAACTACGAAGAAAAGATTTTCAAATACCCCCAGCC
>CAZRYI010000267.1:0-3179 GCA_964604255.1 uncultured Nitrospirota bacterium | reverse complement strand
ACATCATTCATCATTCGAGAGGAAAAACCACCGCCACCCAAAATGTAATTCATGACACGAACGGCATAAAAGTCGGGATTTGAGCGAGCAATACCGATATGCCCCAGCAGCACCGTGGCCTGACTCAAGTCTTTTTCTATTTTTTTGACCGTAATCCGTGCCGCAGGTTCTGGCGTTTCAAGCACCGGAAAACCGACTGTTTCTTCCTCCCAGGCTTCAAAATACTGTTCAAGCAAGTTTTTGGATTCTGTTTCGCTAATGTCCCCGACAATGGCCACAATCGTATTATTAGGTCGGTAATAGCTCTTATGGAAATTAAACAAATCCCACTGTGTAATGGATGCGACGGTCTCTTGCAGGCCGATGACGGGGGAACGGTAGGGATGCTGATCGTAGATCAAAGACTGAAAGGCGATGCGGGCGATGGCAGCGGGCCGGTCTTGCTGTGCCAGAATACTGCCCATCATTTGCTTCTGAACCCGCGCAATCTCTTCCGCAGCAAAAACCGGGTTCATTAAAATATCAGATAAAAGTGCCATGCCAGCATGGATGTCTTTTTTGAGTAGACGCAGCTGAAACATGACATAGTCTTTTGATGCCCTTGTTCTAAGTTGAGCCCCGATAAAATCAGTCGCCTCGGAAATCTCCATCGCAGTCCGTGTTCTTGTGCCTGCTTCCAGGAGCGCAAGCGTGATATTAGCCAAACCCGTTTTGCCCTTCGGGTCCAGCATTGCTCCCGCCTTCACAAGTACCTGAATGGTGACAATCGGCAGAGAATTTTGCTCAAGCGTCAATATTGTCATCCCGTTATCGGTTTCAAAACGGGCGGGGGTCAGTTCAGCCGCAAAGAGATTTTTTATATTACCCAGGGGGAAAACGAGCATGATCAGCAGGCACAGAATGACAATCTTGTTTCCTGAAGGGCGATTCAAAACCTGAAGCCTCATTTGACCGCCTTGTCGATTTTTTTCGGCTCTGCTTTTTTGGGGATGAGGGTGCCGACACTTTTAGCATCATCCACAAGATATAAAGCCGCGACCCGCCTCACATCTTCCGCTGTGACTTTCTGAATGTTGTCGACATAATCCAGCACGTAACGATAACCTGCGCCGACTGTTTCAGCCGTTCCAATTTGCATCGCCCTGTAAAAGTTTGAATCAGAAGCCATTAAATAACTTGCAGCAATCTGATTTTTTGCTTTTTTGAGTTCCGTGTCTGTCACCAGCGCTGATTGAAGCCTTGCAATCTCTTTATTGAGTGCCGCCTCCAGAAGTGCTGGAGAACCCTCTGGTTGCGCCGTCGCATAAACATAAAAAAGCTCAGGATCAGTCGTTAGACCGTTGTAATATCCACCTGTTTCCAGCGCAATTTGTTGTTGATAGACCAAACTCCGATAAAGCCGGGCCGACTTACCTGACGATAAAATATTCGACAAAACCGTGAGGGCATAACTATCAGGATTTTTATAATTCGGTGCATGGTAGGCAGAAAAAATAAAAGGGAGCTGGGCCTCTCGCCTGACAATTGCGCGCCGTTCACCCATCTGTTTGGGTTCCGGGGTGACTGCCTGTAAAACTTTGGGCCCTCTGGGGATTTTTTCAAAATGTTGCTTGATTTTGGGTAAGAGTTCATCCGCGTAAAAATCACCCACCACAACGATCGTGGCATTGTTCGGCACATAATAACGCTGATAATGTTGCACAACATCCTCCTGAGTCAGTCGTTCAAGGTCGCCCATCCAACCAATAATCGGCGCATGGTAGGGGTGAACCAGGAAGGCAATTGCATAGAGGTTTTCTATTAGATAGGAGTAGGGATCGTCATCTGTTCGAGTCCGCCGTTCTTCCATTACCACAGAGCGTTCTAATAAAAACTCTTTTGGATCAAGCAACAGGTTTTGCATTCGGTCGGCTTCCAGCTCAAGAGACAGGTCGATGCGATCCGCCGAAAAATTTTCAAAGTAGGCCGTATAGTCATTTCCCGTAAACGCATTTTCAGTGCCGCCATTTTTGGCAACAATGCGCGAAAACGCACCCTTACCCTGTTTCGTTGTCCCCTTGAACATCATATGTTCCATCAAGTGGGAAAGACCGGTTTTCCCGGTGGTTTCATTGCGTGATCCAACCTGATACCAAATCTGAAAGGTCACAACAGGGGCCTTGTGCTCTTCAAGCAGCACCACTTTCAAGCCATTTTTCAGGGTAAACTTGAGGATGTCTTCAGAATATGCCGTATGGACATTGATCAGGAAAACGAAGGGAAGTAAAGAAAGTAGGAACTTGCGCATATCTCTCTTGGGGGATGGGAAGATGGCGCATCTTAGCAGATGCAAAAAAAAAGTGTCAAGGAAACCAGGCGCAGCTTATGCCATGACATATCTGCCCTGAATTTTTGACAAAAATGAAGCGGTCAGCTATCTTTTTAAAGTCTGGATTGCAATAAATCACGAAGGAAATTCCAACAAAAACGGAGGACAAAAGACATGGACGGAACACATCCACACTCCCATGAACACGGCACAAAACATGATCACAATCATGATCATGGTCATTCACACGGGGATGGCACACAGCATGACCACCAGCACGACCATGAACACGAACATGCACATCAACATGAACACGATCACGGCCACTCTCATGCCACTGGCAATGCACACGACCACGGTCACGCAGAATCAGAACTTTCTTCACACGATCATGAACATGCAGGTCACGAAAAAGAAGTACACGAACACAAACATTAAATACTCGGTAAGGATGTGATTCTGTAGAGAATCACATCCTTACCCCCTCCTGACCATCTTTATAAATTTTCCCTAAAAAAAGTAAGCCTTCCTCTTTCAAACGCCTTGACAGACTCAGGATGCAGTGTTATCTTTTTTTAAAGCGTATGCACTCATTCGCAAGTAATATTGATTAGTGCTACCGATTGTCCCTGAATCGCGGAGTCAAGCCGGTAAAATGTCTTACAAATTTTCTTTCTCAAACCATAAAAATAATCAAAATTTTTTTTCGAGCTTTGCTGCGCTTTTCGCGACGCTATTTTCACTCGCCCTCTTTATTATTCAACTGACGCTGCCTCAATTCGGTATCGTCCACCATCAACATGAAGGGGGAGATCAGGGACATTCTCATTCTGATCGCTACACGTTTAAAGGTGAAGTCCAGCACCACCAC
>CAZRYI010000266.1:0-3182 GCA_964604255.1 uncultured Nitrospirota bacterium | reverse complement strand
GTTGCTGCAATACATCTGTCGCGCCAACCTGTCCACGATGAAAACGGAAGGTCACCAGATCCAGGACTTGTAGATTTGTTTCCAGTTGTTTGCCAAGTAATTCAAGCTGACCCTGTTGCTCCACCAATTCAAACCAGCTTAAGGCAACTTGCGATGACAGGGTGATTGCGGCAGCCTGAAGGTCTTCTTCACTGGCTTTCAGGTCGAGCTTTGCTGCTTCATGAATTGAAGCGATACGTCCCCAGAGATCAAGCTCATAACTGGTATTTAATCCGACAAAAAACCGTTTGAAAGAAACACTGCGCTGACCGGTATTGAGGGTACCTGCCGGGCCGCGCGTTTCGGTACGAGAGGTATTCGTCTGAAGATCCAGTGTGGGAATATGGGCGGCACCCTCTCTTTGCACCAGTGCTTCTTTTTGAGCCAGTCGATCCCAGGCGCTGCGTAAGCTGAAGTTATTCGACAAGGCTTGATCCACTAAACGGTTTAGGATGGGATCATCAAAGGCAAGCCACCAAAGCTCGGCGACTTTTGTTTTGCCGGACTCCGAAAATTGTTCCGGCAGGTTAATCGGAGGCTTTACTTGTGAGGGCAGAGTGGTGCAGGAAAACATCAAAGAACTGAAAATAAAAAGGAAAAGAGCCTGAGTTCTTAAAAAATTCAAATAGTGGCCCAATGGAGGATTACGGAATAGATACGGAGATTGCCATGAATAAATCCGATTCGTCGTTGGATCAGATTGATTTTAAAGGTCAATTTTTTGAGATTACCCTATTTACGGGCAGAGGTCTAGTATCATGTCAAGCAGGAGTCGAAATGACCTTTTTTTATGGCGCGAATACGCGGAAATATAAAACAATGAAGAAGGTGTTTTGTGGGATGATTTGGAAGGATTTTCAGAATTTCTGTATTCTTTTTTTTGATATCCAAGATTCAATGGCTTCAGAAAGCTTTTCGGTTTTGACCGGTTTTGAAATATAATCGTCCATGCCGGCATCCAGGCATTTTTCACGATCGCCTTCCATTGCATTGGCTGTCATTGCGATAATCGGGATGCGCTCTTGATCGGCGTAGCGCCTTCGAATTGCTCCGGTTGTTTCGTAACCATCCATCTCCGGCATTTGGCAGTCCATTAAAATGAGGTCATAGTTTTTCTGCTCCAGTTTTTCTAAGACCTCTAGGCCATTTCCTGCAATATCAATCCGATAGCCCAGTTTTTCCAACATCCGCATCGCCACCATCTGGTTGACGAGATTGTCTTCGGCCAACAGAATTTGTATGTTTTCTGGACGGGTCTCATCGTCTGAACGGTTTTCTTGTATATCTTCGATTTGACTTTCTTGAGGCTGCCCGCCTTCATTTGTTGTTAAGTGTTTGTCGGGATCAATTAACAAAGGGAGGGTAACGGCAAAAGTCGATCCCTTTCCAGGGCTGCTTGTTGCCTCTATTGTGCCGCCCATTAATTCTGAGAGTTGCTGGCAAATGGCGAGACCTAATCCCGTGCCGCCATATTTTCGGGTTGTCGAGTTATCGGCCTGCATGAATTTTTCAAAAATTCGTTGCAGTTTATCTTCGGGAACACCGATGCCCGTATCTTCGACCGCAATGGTCATCGTAATTCTGTGTTCATTGGTGGTTTTATTTGTCACGATGATGCTCACAGCGCCCTCATGTGTAAACTTGATTGCGTTGCTTAAAAAGTTAATCATAATTTGTCGAATACGACCTGCATCACCGATGAAGTTTTCTTCTAGATCATTGGGATAGGCAATGATGAGTGCGATACCTTTTTCTTCGGCCTTCTGTCGCAATATTTGTGCAACGCCATTCACGGCAGCCTTCAGGTTGAAAGGAATGAGTTCAATGGATAATTTCCCTGCCTCGATCTTGGAATAATCCAGGATGTCGTTAATGACAGTCAGCAAGGCGTCGGCGGATAATTTTGACATCTGAATATATTCCCGTTGCTGAGTATTCAGTTTGGTATCCAGTACAAGGTCGGTCATGCCGATAATGCCGTTAAGCGGTGTCCTTATTTCGTGGCTCATGTTGGCTAAAAATTCGCTTTTGGCACGATTGGCTGCCTCAGCCGATATTTTTGCAGTTTTTAAGTCATTTGCCACTTGTTTTTGTTCGGTGATGTCCTGTGCGATGAGGATGATGCCTGAGATGTTGCCCAGCTCATCACGGATGAGCGAAGAGGAAATGGCAACGGGGATTTTATCGCCACCTTTTGTTAAATACAGTTTCTCAATGCGGTTCATCGAAGCACTTTGAATCAATTCCCCCAGGCGGGATCTCTCAGAGGGTGCTTCTGCAAAGATGTCACTTGCAGGTAAACCCAGCAATTCATGTGCTTCGTAAGCAAGCAGTTTGAGGCTTGCTTGATTGGCTCTTTGAATCTTCCACTTAATATCCAGGACAATCAGAGATTCATTCATTGAAGCAATAATATTATCAAGATATTCTTTTGAAACAATTGTGGTTTTTAATTTAGCCGCCATCTGATTGATCGAATCGGATAAGAGGCCGAGTTCATCCCCTCGTTTTGTATCAAGCTGAGTATTAAAATCGCCCTCTCCAATTTTTCTGGCAGCCTCTGAAAATTTTAAGATGGCCTGACTCAAACTTGCAGAAAAAATGAAAGCCAGCAGACTACCCAAAGCGATTAACACGGCGGTTAACTGTAGATTGGACTGTTTTATATTTGCGAGAATTTCTCCCGAGTGGTGATCAATGAATGCAAGCTGAAGATAGCCAATGGCTTCTCCATCGGGCATGAGAATGGGGCCGCTGATTTTAAGTACTTTGCCCTCTATTTCGGATGTCCACTCATTTGAGTGAAGCATTGTTTCAGCAGTCGCTGGATTGTTTTGTTGATTGCGTTCTGTGTTTCCGCCGTCTGATAGGATCATGCCATCTAAATCACTGATGCGGATGTTCTGGATGTCGGTATTGGTTCTGGCGTTGTGTAAGAGTTGTTGTATCGATTTCACGTTCATGGAATGCAGGTCGTCGGTGATTGCCCTGGCAATAAATATGGCGATTTCGGTGGCCTCGTCCTCAAGTGTTTCTTGAATGCCGTTTTGGGTTTGATAGATCGAGTAGTAGGAAATACTTCCCCCGACGACAAGAATAAGAGAAATTGTAAAAGAGAGTATTTTTAGGCGAATATTAAATTT
>CAZRYI010000265.1:0-3199 GCA_964604255.1 uncultured Nitrospirota bacterium | reverse complement strand
GTTTCCGCTTGTCAGTTCATGCTTGAGGCTTGTGTTTTGACTTGTTCGATTTATCTTATTTTTGCAAGGCGTTTGAGGCCTTCCTTGATGAGTTCTTCTGTGGCGAGTTCACGATCCTGTTCGGTTAATATTTTGTCGAGTGCGCGTTTGACGTCGTGGCGCATGTAACCGAGATTGATCAGAGCGGAGAGGGCGTCATTGCGAACGGCGTCTGCACCGCTGGCTGACGTTGTTGTTGCTGGCGATCCCACTAAGGCAATTTCTCCGACTTTTTCTTTCAACTCCAGCACGAGGCGACCGGCCATTTTGGGGCCGACACCGGGAATCGCCCGGAGTGTTTTGAGATGTCCCTCGCTAATCGCATCTACGAGATTCGCTGAATCAATGCCCGACAATATGTTGAGCGCCAGTTTTGGTCCGACACCCGATACCCGCGTCAGCAGTAAAAAAAGTGATTTTTCCTGTAAGGATGAAAAGCCGAAAAGCTGGAGCACATCTTCCCGAACGTGGGTGTAAATATGGAGTTTACACTGTGATTTTTCTTCAGGAAGCTGGTAGTAGGTTGAGAGCGGCACAAAGACTTCGTAACCGATGCCGTTCGCTTCAACAATGAGAGTGGTCGTTGTTTTCGCTGTGATACAACCCTGCAATGACGCGATCACCTGGGTCTCCTGGACATTTGTTGATCTGCCTGAGCGATTTTTAAGTGAAAACGGGCCGAATGGGCGTGGCATATTGCGACGGCAGCAGCGTCCGATTCATGATCTGAGCCGAGTAATGCTGGCAGTTTGAGAAAGCGGGCAACCATCTGCTGAACCTGATCCTTGTTTGCAGCGCCATGACCGACGACCGCCAGTTTCACGGCAGTGGGCGAGTAGTCAAAAACAGGCAGGTTGCGAAAGGCAGCGGCCAATATGGCAGCCCCCCTGGCCTGGCCCAATTTTAAGGCTGATTTAACATTTTTACCAAAAAAGGTATCTTCAAGGGCGACGGCGCTTGGTTGATCGCTGTCGATGACAGCGAGGATTTGATCAAATATCAATTTGAGGCGTTCTGAAAAGGGAGACTTTGCATGGGTCTTTACCTGACCAGAGCGATTAAAAGTCAAGATCCCGGAAGGGCTCTCATCTAAAAGCGCAAAACCGGTTACCGTAATACCGGGATCAATACCTAGTATGGACATAGGAAAAGTCGTCGCGAATTATTCTGCAATTTTTGCCAGGACATCGTCGGGAATGTCGAAGTTGGCATACACATTTTGTACGTCATCATGGTCTTCGAGTAAATCCATCAAGCGCAGCATTTGCTCGGCGGGCTTTCCATCAAGCGCAACACTGGTTTGCGGTAGGAAGGTGATATCGGAAAAAATGGGGGTGATTTCGGCGTCGCTCACAGCTTTTTTCACATTTTCAAAATCAGCTGGATCAATCACCACTTCAAAATTAGCAGGGTCTTCTGAAAGTAGATCCTCTGCCCCGGCATCCAGTGTGAGGGACATCAGAGCATCTTCATCAATTTGGCTTTTTTCGATGGCGATCAAACCCTTTCGGTCGAACATCCAGGAAACCGCACCCGACTCAGCCATGTTTCCGTTATTTTTGCCAAGCATGTGGCGAATCTCTGCGACGGTTCGATTTTTGTTGTCCGTCAAAATCTGAATCAACAAAGCCACGCCCCCCGGCCCATAACCTTCATAGGTGGTTTCTTCGTAAACCGTGCCGGGGAGTTCCCCGGTGCCTTTTTGAATGGCTTTTTTAATATTGTCAGCAGGCATATTGGCTTCTTTTGCTTTCAATATGACAGTGCGAAGCCTGGGGTTGCCATCGGGATCACCTCCGCCCGCTTTTGCGGCCACTGTAATTTCACGGATTATTTTAGTGAAGGTTTTTGCGCGTTTTGCATCGACAGCCGCTTTTTTGTGCTTCGTCGTTGCCCACTTCGAATGACCGGACATAACAAGTTACTCCATCATAAGTGTTGATAAAATAGGTGTTTTTTCTAGCACAATTTTTTAGGAGGTGTCAATTTGGGTCGGCTTGAAATCAGAGCCGAAGAACGGCGCTTAGCTGAGTTGCTCAAGCAGTCCATCAAGCAGGTGCTCAAGGGCAATTTCCACCTGAACTTTTGTGCTCATGTTTCTGAGGATTGCTTTGCCTTCTGCAAGCTCGTTGTCACCGACGATTAAAACAAACTCGGCACCGAGGCGGTCGGCCTGTTTCATCTGGCGTTTGAGTGCCGCGCCCGGTTGGCCGATTTCGCTGCGAATATTCTTTTGTCTGACATGGTAGAGGGTGGGAAAAAGCCTGCGATGGGCTGTTTCACCGAGTGGGGCGATAAAGAGTTTGATGTGGGCTTTGTAATCGCTTGATCCGCCCATCAGAGCCATGATTCTTTCCATGCCCATCGCAAAGCCGATGGCAGGCGTGACCGGGCCACCGAGGGCTTCAGCAAGGCCATCGTAGCGGCCTCCCGCGGCAACCGCATTTTGAGCACCGAGATCGCGGGTGGTCATTTCAAAGGCGGTTTTTGTGTAGTAGTCGAGTCCGCGCACCAGCATGGTGTTCACTTCGTAAGGGATTTCCAGGGAAGCCAGACCGTCTCGCACTTTGCCAAAATGTTCATCACATTCGTCACAGAGATGCTCGGATGAAACCGGTGCTTTTTGGGCGATGGTTTTACAGCCTGCTTTTTTGCAATCCAGAATGCGCAGGGGATTGCTCTTAAATCGGCGGTGGCAATCTTCACAAAGGTCCGGCAGTTCTTTTTCGAGATAAGCTTGAAGTACTTCCCGATAGGGGGGACGACAAGTGGGGCAGCCGAGACTGTTGATTTCGAGTGTTAGATTTTTGATCTCAAGCCGCTGAAAAAAGTCGTGCAAAAGGGAAAGCAATTCGACATCCTGCTGAGGATCAAGTGATCCGATGACTTCCGCGCCGATCTGGTGAAATTGGCGGAGCCTTCCGGCCTGTGGGCGCTCATGCCGGAACATTGGGCCTTGATAATAGAGTTTCGTAGGCAGGGTCGGAATAGCGAGCCCTTTTTCGAGGTAGGCGCGCATGACTGACGCGGTGCCTTCAGGACGCAGGGTGACGGGTTTTTTATCCCAATCTTCAAAGGTGTACATCTCTTTTTCAACAATATCAGTCGTTTCGCCGATAGATCGTGTGAAGAGATGGGTTCGCTCTAAAATAGGGGTGGC
>CAZRYI010000264.1:0-3205 GCA_964604255.1 uncultured Nitrospirota bacterium | reverse complement strand
CCGAGTATTCTTGCTCCGGCGCCAATATCCACATGACCGCCAATTTTCGGGGGTATTACCGCGGCCTTTGATCGGGAGATCATTGGCTGGGACGCCGTTGCCAGGTAGTGTCCGGTCTCTACAATACTCTTTTTATTCTTCACTATTTTCTTATGCTTCGCTTAATAATTCTTTTTAGGTCATCATTCAAAATTTTATTTCCAAGATATTTCAGCCTTGAAAGAGCGTCTTGGAGTCCAAACAATAGAAATGTATACGGTCTCCTCAGACGACCGACCTCAAAACAATTTGCTTCATATGATCTGTTGCCGAAAATCTTTTTGTATCCGACCAGATCACCGCCTGTCCCAAAGTCAAAAACTTTACAGTCCGTATTATTGATCAAGTCTTCTATCGCTTTCATAAGCAAAACTGTTCCGGGCGAAAATTTCTTTAATTCTGGATCGAAGCCAGGGGTTTCATAATTGTATACACCATTCTTGATCGTCCCTCGCATGAAGGCACATGGGGCGCCTTTAGCGTACATCAAATAACCGCGAAGGCTTCCAGCCTTCGCCAATTTCATATACGACAGTCGCGTTTTCTCATCATTATTGAACCTCTGGCCGACGCTCCATTGATAGGTTAAGCGACTGATACTTTCTCCTGCGATCAGAAATTCGTCAACATCATTTACTTCGGAGATCACCCGGAAATCCTCCCCGAATTGATCGTCAAATTTACGAATTTTTCTTTTAAGTGTTGATCGTGTCTTTCCAGAAAAATTACCCATGTATTTTTCAAAAGATGCCGGCAAGTCAATCAACCAATGAATAGAGACCTTGTGTCCTACAACTGCGCACCGCCATTCAGAATTGATGAGTCCATTCTCAATAGCACGGTGAAAAACTCCATTTAACTCGATTTCGCCAAGAGAAACGAAGTCAAAATCATTTTTAGTCGCCAAAGAATTAAATATTTTACGAACATTCATCCCATTTTGGTTTCCGACAAAACAACGACCCACTAGTTGAAGAATAGTCGCTGGCAGGTTAAATAGGCGGCGCTCTCCGATTGTATATTTTTTATTGATTTTCTGGATTACAAAAGGGGCAATGGCAACAGGATCACCACCTTCACTCAGCACGATCAGACGTGGAGCAATTTTGTCATCGCCAGAGATAATTTGGCTGTATTCATTATACGAGGCGGCCAACCCTTCCAAATTTTTTGACAATTCGTTCCAAGCTTCGCCATACTTAGCGACTTGGGCGCGATCATAAACAATTTCAGAGACGAAGCCGGGGGTCATTTCTTTATTCATATCAAACCTGTTTAAATTTTATCAACTTTAGTCGAGAATTCCCCCCCACCTTGCACGACATCGAAGAAACATTGATTCAAAGACAGCATGCTATCGACCCAGTGCTTTTTTGATGATCTCAAACGGTATAGTCCCCCCTTGTACGCGAGCTTTGTATTCCTCAATACCGATGCCGATGTCTGGGATCACTATTCTTGGTAACACATACGCATCTGATCTATTTGGACTAAATCCTGCGTGGGTAAGAAGACCGCATTTATAACCATGCTTTTTTAGTGCTATAGACGTCGCTTTGCTCACAACATCTGCGGTTCCAAATGGGTAGGCAAAATATAAACACTCTGGAAAATGAGCTTCAATAGCACGTTTTGATTCAATAAGTTCAAATCCTAATCGTTCTGGACTGCTTTGAGCCAGGCGACAATGAGACACGGTGTGAGAGCCAATGGTGAGTCCCTCCTCATTGTATAAATCGACCAATTCCGCCCACGTACAAGTTTGCCTCTCCCTAGATTTTGGAATATGAAGGCAAAAAACATCCCACACTTCTTGTACAAATTCGTCGCCATGCTCATTAGCGTTTGAAATCAGCCAGTCAATTGAAACATCGAGGGTAGATGGCGCGAGCGTTATTGATCCAAACTTTCCTAGATCAATATTCAAAACTTCGCCCTTGTACCAGCGGACAAAATCCACAATTCGACTTCGAGTTGGCTTATCAAGCGGCTCATTATTGTCAGCCCATCCCGTGCAAACGAACACTGTGAGTGGAATTTCAAATTCTTGAAATATGTCATATACATTCAGTAAGTCTATTTTCGCATCGTCAACTGTAACCAGTATAGGTGATGAAGTAAGCGTGCCATGGTGCAATTGTGACAGAGTTTCCTGAAAATCTAGAATAGAATAGTTTTTACGAAGCCACTCGAGTTGTTTTTTCAACTTTGTCCTGCCCGCCTCAATCGTATCGCTATGATCAAAAAACCTGTGGTACAAAATTGTTGTTAACCCTCTCAATGGAGATGGGGAGAATAGGCGTGGCAATAACGTTGATGAAGCTAGTCGTATTAGTCCTCCTTTAACGTTAGCCATGATCCTCGACTCCCCGCTTTACTTGATCCGGACTAGAGGCCCAGATATCTCCGTCCTTCATTCTATATGTAGCCCAACCCGCCTTATGGAACGCACGGATTGAGGCTGTGTTATGCTCCGAGACGTGCGCCTCGACATATGGAACCCCCATTCTCACCATTTCCGATTCAAACGCTTCAATGAGCACAGGAGCTATGCTGCAACCTCTGAATTCTGGATAAACCATCACAAACTCGATAATGCCGCCGTTTCCCCATGTCGATCCCCAGGGAAATGGACGGTTCAGCCTTACAAGCTCATTTTTCGGCAAAGTGCGAACAGTAGCGACCGGCTTACGCCAAACCGTTATAAATCGGTTAATACGTTGAAGTGCCCACACCAATGCCAAACTTACTGCATGCCTCGGATTGTCGGAGGCAAATATCCGCCAAATGCGAGGCCCAAGAATGTGCCCAAACAAGAAACCTGCTTCTTTTCCATCAATTTCAGCGAGTAAAAAACAGACGTTTGGATTTTTTACACACCAGGACGAAGCAAGTGTCTTCTTGGTATTTCTCGTAAAGCTTTTAACGGGAGGGTCAGTATAGTCATACTCAAGAATTCGAAATATCTTTTCGACATCCTGGCATCGCAAAATTTGCATGCTTGACATTAGCTCTCATAAATTGAGTTGAAACATTCTTAGAACACAAGAAATAAAATATCATGAAGTATTATTGCTCCCACTTGATGAGCGGCATCGAATGGTAGTGTCCGGTTTTCCGTGTAAGCGACCTTTTTCATCTTTTCCATCTTCAATATATTGAAGAT
>CAZRYI010000263.1:0-3209 GCA_964604255.1 uncultured Nitrospirota bacterium | reverse complement strand
CGTTGCTGGCTCAGCATCCCTGTGATATCCTTTTTTTGTAGTATTCTTAAGGGTATGCGGGCAATTGAATGTTGGAAGTTGTTGTATTTCTTTTCGGCTCAATTCTGGGTAGTTTTATCAATGTTTGTATCTATCGGCTTCCCCGTGGTGAATCGATCGTTTATCCCGGATCGCATTGTCCCACTTGCCAGACAAACATTCGTTTTTACCAGAATATTCCGATTCTCAGTTTTCTCTTTTTAGGGGGCCGCTGCGGTGTTTGCAGGGTCAAAATCTCCTGGCAATATCCTGCTGTAGAAGCCCTGCACGGTTTTGCTTTTCTCTTTATTTTATCTCAATTCGGCCCGACGCTTGAAGCCCTGATCTATGCATTTTTTTTCGCATCCCTGGTTGCCGTCACTTTTATTGACCTTTCACACCGGATAGTGCCTGACCTGATTACACTGCCCGGAATGGTCATTGGCGTGGTCTGTGCTTCGACTATTTTGCCGCCAGGTTTTATCAGCTCTGTGATTGGCCTTTTTGTCGGAGGCGGTATTTTTTATCTTGTTGCGGTGCTCTCCCTTGTCATCCTGAAAAAAGAGGGAATGGGGGGGGGAGATATTAAATTGATTGCCATGATCGGGGCTTTTCTGGGCTGGCAGCACATGTTGCTCACCATCTTTTTGGCTGCCACTTCCGGTTCAATTATTGGAATTCTGCTTATTTTGATTCAGGGCAGGGATCGGGCAGAGCCGATTCCTTTTGGGCCTTTCCTGGCTTTAGGCGCGCTCATCGCACTCTTTTGGGGAAGCCCCATCCTAAACTGGTATTTTTTGATGGGTCGACTGTAGGGTAAAAAAAAAGGGGTCTATGGTTTCATCCTCTCTCGTGCTGGAAATTGTCGGAATTCTTGCGCTATCCCTGTTGGTTTATTATCTCTTTCACAGCTTTTTTTCCTATCGCCTGCACCTGCAAGCACTTAAAAAAACAGAGGAAAAAGAGGTGCAATCCGACTTCGTTATGAGAACCTTTCAGGACTCGATCCGGCAGTTGAAGGAAAAAGAAGAGGCCCTGGAAGAGCTGCGAAAGGCGGCGGAAGACCATGCGGATCGTGTCGGCAGTTTTAATGAAAAAATATTGCAGAGTGTGCCCAGTGGGGTGCTTACGGTCAATTGCGATAAAATCATCACCACTTTTAATAAGGCCGCCGGTGTGATTTTAGATCTTTCTCCGGGTTCAATTTTGAAGAAACCCTATAAAACAGTTTTTGAAAAGAACGGGAAGATGATCTTTTTTTTGGAAGAGACCCTGAAAAACAAGCAGGATATGTTGCGCCAGGAATGTGAAATTGATCGCCCTGACGGCAAAAAAATCTGGCTGGGACTGAACACTTCCTTGCTCCGGGACAACGAAGATCAAATTATCGGCGTCACCATTGTGTTCACAGATCTGACTGAAAAAAAAGTGATGGAAGAGCAGATCGCCCTGAAAAAACGCTTAACGATGATGGGCGAAATGTCAGCCTGGATTGCGCATGAGTTTAGAAATTATACAGGCACGATTCTCGGTTTTTCCCGACTGCTCGAAAAAAGGGTGACGGAAGATCCTGAGGCCCGGGAAATGATTTCCGAGATTACCGACGAACTTTCCGCAATGGAGCGCCTGATTACAGAACTGCTCTCCTACAGTAAAAAAAGAGAGATTAATGCTACGGAGGTGTCTTTGACTTCATTGATTGAAAAGACACTCAAACCCTTTTCTGAAAACAAGCCTGATGCCAGAATCAAGTTGGGAAGTACTTTTGAAAACGAACTACCGATGGTTGAGCTTGATCCGATCCTGATGCGTCAGGCCTTTTCAAACTTAATCCAGAACGCACTGGAGGGTATTGAGGCGGATGGTGTGGTGCATGTCACCGTCTTTCGCCGCTCAAAAGAAAGGGTTCAGATTGAAGTCACAGACAACGGCTGCGGTATTTCACAGGAAGTCCTTGTGAAGGTATTGCTCCCCTTTTTTACAACGAAGGAAAGCGGCACCGGACTAGGACTTGCCCTGGTTCATAAAATTGTCCTGTCCCATAACGGACAGATCACGCTGGAAAGTCTGGTAGGAAAGGGAACGACGGTGACAATCGTGCTTCCCGTCCATCAGAAACATTTGCAGAAGCATTAAAGGGAGCTTGTATGGAAACGATACTGATTGTTGAAGATCGTGAAGGACTTGCAAAAATGTTGTCGCAAACATTGCGCAATGAAGGTTTCGAGACCCTTTGGGCAAAAGACGGTGCCGAAGGCATTAAAAAAATTTCGGAGGAAGAAATCGACCTTGTGGTGACTGATTTGAAGTTGCCTAAAAAAGACGGTCTCCAAGTACTGCAAGCGGCAAAAGAGCATAAAACAAGCCTGCCAGTGATTGTCATGACGGCTTATGGCAGTGTTGATATTGCAGTCAAGGCAGTCAAAGCCGGGGCCTTTGATTTCATCGCCAAGCCTTTTGAACCGGATCATCTTTTGCTTCAAATCGAAAAAGCCCTCGAAAAACAACGATTGATTACTGAAAATCTTGTTTTAAAAGACACTTTTTCAGATGAGCTGGCCTTCCCAAAGATTATTGGGAAAAGTGCTGGCATTGTGAAGACTATTGAGCACGTAAAAAAGGTGGCACAAGGCAAAACAACTGTTCTGCTGATTGGAGAAAGCGGCACTGGAAAGGAGCTTTTCGCCCGCGCGGTGCATATGCTGGGCCCGAGAAAAGACAGAAGTTTTGTGGCGATCAATTGTGCGGCCATTCCTCATGACTTGCTTGAAAGTGAGCTTTTCGGTCACGAGCGCGGGGCGTTTACGGGGGCTGTTGCAAAAAAAATCGGTAAGTTTGAGCTGGCAGACAAGGGCACCCTCTTTTTGGACGAAATTGGTGAGATGGATATCAGCTTGCAATCCAAGTTGCTCCGTGTATTGGAAGAAGACTCAGTCACCCGGGTGGGTGCCACAACAAAAGTCAAAACAGATGTCCGACTTGTTGCAGCAACGAATCGCGACCTGTTGAAGCTGATTGAGCAAAAAAAATTCAGGGAAGATCTTTATTATCGCCTGAATGTCTTTCCCGTTGTCATCCCGCCCTTACGCGAACGAGAAGACGATATCCCTTTGATGGTGGCACATTTTCTTAAACACTACGCGGCAGAAATGAACAAGGAAGTGAAGCAGATTTCCAAGACCGCCATGAGC
>CAZRYI010000262.1:0-3210 GCA_964604255.1 uncultured Nitrospirota bacterium | reverse complement strand
AGAAGTGGCGTCTTAGAATCTGACATGGCGACTCCAATCACTTTATACGATACCTGCCTTCGGGATGGCGCGCAGTCGGAAGATGTCTCCTATTCCGTAGAAGATAAACTCCGAATTATTCACAAGCTCGACGAATTGGGCCTTCATTTTATTGAAGGCGGATGGCCGGGTGCAAATCCGAAAGACATTCTCTTTTTTGAGAAGATGAAGCAGGTTGAGCTGAAATCTGCAAAGCTTGTTGCTTTTGGTGCGACACGACGTTGGCGAAACAAGGTATCAGAAGACCCTACTTTGAAAGCCCTGATTGATGCTGAAACCGAGTGGATTACCCTGTTCGGAAAAAGCTGGGATCTGCATGTGACCGATGCCCTGGGCATCACGTTAAATCAAAACATCGAACTCATTTCAGATTCCGTCGCTTATCTTAAATCGAAGGGAAAGCGGGTTTTCTACGATGCCGAGCATTTTTTTAACGGTTATCTCGCCCGTCCCGACTACGCCCTACTAACGCTTAAAGCGGCGCGTGAGGCGGGGGCGGAATGTCTCATTCTTTGTGATACCAACGGTGGCATGATGCCCTGGCAGATCAAAGAAATTCTTGCGGTTGTTTTTAAAGAAATCGGTGGGGCGATTGGTATTCATGCGCACAACGACTCGGAGTTAGCTGTTGCCAATACCTTGACTGCAGTTTCAGCAGGGGTCAGCCACGTGCAGGGCACCATCAACGGCATCGGGGAGCGTTGCGGCAATGCCAATCTCTGCTCGATTTTGCCCAATCTCAAATTAAAAATGGGCATTGATTGCCTCTCAGATGCACAACTTCAGAACCTGCGTGAGGTCTCCCGATACGTCAGTGAAATTGCCAACCTTGCTCACAACAAACATCAAGCCTATGTGGGTGACGCAGCCTTTGCACACAAAGGGGGAATCCATGTCCACGCCGTGCGGAAAAATCCGGAGACCTATGAGCACATCGCGCCTGAAATAGTCGGAAACAGTCGTCGAATCCTCATCTCCGATTATTCGGGAAAGAGCAACCTGCTTGAAAAAGCGAAGGCTTACAATATTGACCTTTCAGATGACAGCCCAACAATTCAGATCCTCCTTCAAAAATTGAAAGACCTGGAACACCAGGGTTTTCAGTTTGAAGGGGCAGAAGGTTCTTTTGAATTGATGATGAAGCGGGCGCTGGGTGAAAAGAGGTCATTTTTTGATTTGATCGGCTTTCGTGTCATTGACGAAAAACGCAAGATCGACGAAAAATCCCTTTCTGAAGCGACCATCCGACTTTCAGTCAATGGAGAGGTTGAGCACACGGCGGCAATAGGAGAAGGGCCGGTCGATGCGCTAGACCACGCCTTGCGCCAGGCACTTGAAAAATTCTACCCGATTCTTTCAGAAGTGAAATTGCTCGATTATAAAGTGCGTGTGCTTAGCGGTGGTGCAGGAACGGCCTCGCGTGTTCGTGTGTTGATTGAGTCGGGCGACGGGAAGAAAAAATGGGGCACAGTGGGTGTTTCCGAAAATATTATCTCGGCCAGTTGGCAAGCCCTCGTTGACAGCATTGAATACAAACTACTGATTTTAAACCGGTGATTTTAAAAGTGAGTTTAAAAAAACATCATCAAAGCTTAGTCGCGATCCTGTTTTTCTCTGCTTTTTTAGTTTCTTGCCAGGGAGAAAACACCAGCCGCTCAACGGTGCAAACGGCTCTAAAGTTGCCCGATGCCGCGTCCATGAATCCAGAAGTTCCGGTACCTGCAAGGGCATTGTTGATTACAGAGCAAGCTTTTGTTCGTGCGGCAAAACAGGTGATTCCCGCCGTGGTGAATATCAGCACCATCAACTATGTTCGCCATCCTGCCCGCCCGGAAGAGGAAGGGAGCATTCGAGATTTTTTTGGGGGCCTGTTCAACAATAAATCCCCAAGAAAGTTTAAGGCCAAAAGCCTGGGTTCAGGATTTATCTTCAGCAAAGCCGGGTATATCATGACAAACCAGCATGTGATTTCCGAAGCAGAGAAGATTACCGTGAGGTTGTCGGATCAGCGGGAGTTTGTTGCCGAAGTGATTGCCCAGGATGAAGAAAGCGACTTTGCCGTTATCAAAATTCCAGGCAGCGACGACCTGCCACTTGCCGCTTTAGGGGACTCGGATCAAACCGAAGCCGGTGAATGGGCCATTGCCATCGGCAACCCCTTCGGTTTAGACCGAACAGTGACCATCGGTGTGATCAGCGCCACGGGTCGCTCAAAGATCGGCATTGCCGATCTCACCAACTTCATTCAAACCGACGCTTCAATCAACTTTGGTAACAGCGGCGGTCCCCTCCTAAACGCCTCCGGCAATGTGATTGGCATCAATACCGCCATCATCGCATCGGGTCAAGGTATCGGATTCGCCATCCCCATCAACACCGCGAAAGACATCATCAGAGGTTGGATAAAAATACGGGCTCAGGAACAAAGCTAGGCACGATATTTTTATCTTTTTTGGGGTGTTTTCTGGAAGGTGAGGGGGAACTCTTTTTCAGGCGAGAAAACAAGCAGGACTGCTGAGTCCTGTAATGCATTGATTTTACAGCGGAAAAGTGGTGGGTCGTCACGGGATCGAACCGTGGGCCCGCTGATTAAGAGTCAGCTGCTCTACCAACTGAGCTAACGACCCACGTATGTGTATGCGCCTGAAGGGAATTGAACCCCTAACCTCCGGCTTCGGAGGCCGGCGCTCTATCCAATTGAGCTACAGGCGCTTTGAGTTCCGCAGACTATCATAAAAAAAATTTGAAGGCAATGTGGCATTTACGTGTTTAATGCCTGAACTTGAAGTGCCGATGTAAGTTGTTTATCCTGCCTGAAATCTGATTGATACCGAGCGAAAAAACCCTGTTTCTCGGGTAGAACGCCCCCTGGTAAGAGTGGAGAAAAAATGATTTATGACTGTTTTACTTTTTTTAACGAACTGGATCTTTTAGAGCTTCGTTTGCAGGAACTCTCCCCTGTCGTAGATCGCTTTGTCCTGGTTGAAGCAACACGCACATTTCAAAAAAAAGAAAAACTACTGTTCTTTGAGCGAAACAAGGAACGCTTTGCTCCTTTTTTAGATAAAATTACACATATCATTGTGGATAAATTTCCGGGGTTTTTTCACAAATTTCGTGTGCCAAAAAATTTTGACTATGAAAATTTTCAAAGAGACCAGATTTGCAAGG
>CAZRYI010000261.1:0-3212 GCA_964604255.1 uncultured Nitrospirota bacterium | reverse complement strand
TTTATTTCAATCACTGAGGTCTTTTAGGCTTAGAACGACATCTTCTCTTTGTAGCGGTCAAAGCGTTCTTTTTTGTTTTTGATGAGCTTGAAGATGTCCAGCGAAATATAAAATCCATCCTCACCATCATGATTTGCCCAGCCGAGTGAATACTGGTTGTCAAAATGTAGCATCACGCCATGTCCCAGATCCTCGGCACCCAGGCGGTCAGAATAGGTACTGGCGATTGATGCACCAAAGGCGAAGGGCAATAACGAGTTTTTTTTATCCCACCAATTCACTCCGAACCACTCAATAGCCAGGCTGATCTGGTTGTTCTCGCCATCGGGTGCGGACTTGATGTGTTCATAAACAAAGCTGGGATGGAGAAAAATCCACTGACGTTCCGGCGGCCCGACCAAATAATCCTGTTTGAAATGGCGTCCCTCCAGCAGGGTGGTGAAAATGATGTCGAGTGAGGTCTGTGGGCGGGCGGCATCAAGATAATTGTCCCATCGCTTAGAAAGTGTTTTCAGTTTGATTTGTGTTTCGGCTGCCGTTATGGATTTGTAGAGATATTTATAGCGATTGATGGCCAGAGCAAAATCTTTGAGAACGGCATCACAAGTATCACCTTCATAATCCAACTTGCAGTCGTCATTTTTTGTGAGCGGAAAGGAGCCTTTTGTTTTTTTGTCGTGGAAATAAAAGATCACAGTGTCATTGAGTAAACCGCCCTGCGAAATGGCATCGGCATTAAAGTCGGGGAGCTTTTTTGATTCAAAGGGGCCTTCGACAACGACGGATGAAAAAGCATCAAAAGGGCGAGTCAGGTTTTTGAAGTCGTATTTCTGAAAGCTTTTTTCCGCCGCCGCTTTGACCTCAAGCGAATATTGAAACAGCAATTCGTTCTGAATCTCCGAGCTTTCTGCGTCCTTCGGTGATAATAAGGTCTTGCATAAAGCAAGGCTGACGGCATTCGATTGATCTTGCAATATTTTAAAATGTTGAGATGAGACGGTGCTTGGGTCTTTGCAAAGGATGCCTTTTTTCGCGCTTTCCTGCGAGGGTTTTTCAGCGGCAACATAGGCAGGGAATATCAGGAATAACGTGATGAGAGCGACAAGGTATTTCATGGGCATCCTTCCTTGAAAATCAAAGATTCCTCAATTAGAGCTTTTTTAAATGGCATCTACGCCGTTTTGTAGTTGCTTCGTGAGTTTCTTGAACTCCTTGCCGATGGCAATGTAGGCTTTGATGGATCCTTTATCTCTCAGATTGATCTCTTCAAGGGATTCTTTTAATTCCTGGTAGGCTCCGGCGATATCCATTTTTTGATAGGCTTCGAGCACGGCAGTAACTTCAGATAAATCGGATTTGAAGTTGATGAGTCGCCCAAATAATCGGATCGAAACCTTCGGGTTTCTGATATAGGCGCTAAAGTCGTGTGTGTCGAGCTGAGTGATGACCGTCGTTTCGAGCAATTGATAGCCTAAATCAAAATCATCACTGGGAATCCACGAACCATCATCTTTAGGATCAAACTTTGCTGGCCAGGTAAAAGGGTCCAGTTCGTGCCGGACATTATAGAAAAAATCCAGGCATCCCTGAGCCGAAGGGTTGACTGTGGAAGTATAGGTATCTGTCAGATTGTTCACCGAACTGATCAGCCTTGAGACATTTGCAATCATCCAAAGTGATTTAAGGCGATGGGTGACAGTGTTCAGGTCTGCAATCGAGTCATTGGCCTGAAAATCTCCGCGATACAATAAAGCCAGGGTGTCATGCACCACTGCGGTGCCTAATGAGTGGGCGACAATGTGAATTTTTCTGTCGGGATATTTCGCTATGATCCCGCTGAGTTGTTTGGCCACATCAACCCGTACTTTGGCACCAAGCAAGCTGGCGTAGAAAAAGACATCCAGCAGATGGGTATAGAGAAAGGCATCGTCACCAAATTTTGATTCGATGGATGTCAGCTTCAACACCAGATCCGGCCCCCAGGAAAGTCCGGTGAGTGCGCCAATACCCTGGAGTCGCTCCGATATGGACGAGGCCTGATCGGCCATTTTGGCACGCATCTCATTAAAAAAGCCGTCGTAGTTTATTTCCACTAACTCAACAAGGTCTTCAATTTTATCGTTTTTGTGAGCCTGAAACTGCTGTAGCGAGGCGTTGGCTGCCTGAATGAATTCAGCTTTAAAACTGCCGGGTGGATAGTTGCCCATGCCGTGAACGAGCAGCACTAGTGATTTTGCTTCTGCCATAAACACTCCTTAATTTAAGAGGGATGAAGGTCAGTGTTCTTGCGATGCGTGGATCAATCTTCTCCAAATGTCTTCGGGAGAATCTTCCCGTCATCACCGACCACATGCAATCCTTTTGGCGGGTTGTTGGCGGGAAAGCCGCCTGCTGTTTTTCTGAATGCGACCGATTCATGAACGGTATCTGTTGGCATGATGGAGCGTTTTTCATTGGGAATTAAGTCCATATCGGGTTTTTTACATTGGCCTTGTGGTTTGCGAAGGCGGGCGTGTTTTTTAAGATGAGACTCTGGGATGCTGATGTCGCAGTCCATCGCTCTCTGAAACATCCAACACAGGGAGATGCTGGACAAACCTTGATTGCTGTTCCCCCCGCCGACATCCGAATGATAACCACGAAACCAGACTTCACGGATATTGCGCTCTTTTCGATCCGAATAGGCATTCTGCACGACACGTGTTAATGGAAAGGAGGATCGTCTTTCGTCCAAAGAGATTGCATGACTACAGGTCGCGACGTTATAAGGAACGGTTAGCTGGTAACCGAGATTGATGTTATTGCCTGGCAAACCAAAGGAGGCCACCGTGTCCCAGATGCCTAAAAAGCGAATTTCAGGTGCGTTAAGGCCATTGACCCCTTCGGCTCGAACCTGGTTGGCAAATTCAAGGGCGAGTGCGGAGCCACGGCTGAAACCGACAACATCAATGACGGTGTCTCCATTTTTAAAGTTAGCCTCAAGGGCTTTCATGGCTTCTTTGATACGTGTTTTGCCACCCGCACCAAAGAGAGAGCCTGCAAACTTGCCGATAAATCCCCATCGTGTGCCAACGCCTGCAATGTAGAGGCATTTGCCGGGGCCGGTGTAAGTCGCCTCGTAAGCAGCATAGAACTTTAGTACATTTGAATCTTTGTCATCACCCGGGTTGTCTTTGTTGCCGGTTCCGTCAAATGCATACAATGCCATGTCT
>CAZRYI010000260.1:0-3217 GCA_964604255.1 uncultured Nitrospirota bacterium | reverse complement strand
GAGAGATCTTTTTCGAGTACGACCTATATGACTGAAATTATTAAATTTTTTGATTTTCCCAGTGAAGCGACGCTGCATTTTGACATCCAACGCCTTAAGGTATTCAACAACCCCATTTTTAGCTCACATAGAAGGACGGTTCGTCTTTCCCTCTTTCAGAATCTGAAAGTTCAGCAAACAACATTGGGTCGAATCGGTCTGAGCTATAGTTTTCTTGACAACGCCGTTCAGGCAAACGATCAACGACGTCGTTCTCAAACCCTCTCTCTGAATTACAACATGCCTCTCCTGCCCCGTTTGAGTGCAGCGATTGGCGTGACCCGACGTTATGAAAGATTCCTGCATCCCGATTCTCTTTCCCTAAGTGAGGGCAGGTCGGAAACGCGGCGAAACGATTTTACCAGTTTTAACCTGGGTCTAACCTATCGGCCTGAACCTGGCATGTCCTTCTTTCTCCGCTATGTGAAAAACAAAAATCAATCAAACCTACCCACAGCCGCAGTGATTGACCTGGTGAGCTTGAATGCCGGACAGGCCGGTTCGCTCGGCTCCTATGACCGAGAATTATTTATTTTTGGAGCCAGTGCTGCGATGGATCTTAAACGTCCTTATCCGCGATGGAAAAATTTTCAAAAACGGATCTCAGTCGCGCTGAGTGTCGGCTACTTTAAACCCTCTCTTAAAAATTTAAATGCAATTATTGCGGATCCCAAACAGGTCATCATCCAAGATCCGAACCACCTCTTTCCTCAGAATCCCACTTTTAATTCAGAAGCCAAAAACATTGCAACCGGCCCAATCGGAGGCAACTTGAGCAGCGGCGTTGAGATTGAATGGGAGATGAAGCCCCGTCATGCCCTCGTATTGTCTATTTCAGAATGGCAAAATGAGACCATTTCTCAGGATCAGATCCCGCTTCTGCTTTCTCCAAATTCCGACCCGATTATGGTTCCAAGGAGCGCACGCTACAACCTGGTTATCAATCAGTTTTTGCTGACTTGGCGATATGCCCTCTTTAATGATCCAAGTGTTGGACGTTTCTATATCAACATTGGCCTGGTTGGTGGTGTCTTTTCCAATTTAACCATCGACTCCCTCATGAAAGTAACCAACCCGCCGGTAGGGGGGGACTTTGCCTCACTGGGTTCAATGGAGGCCCGCTCCCGAAGTTTCTCAAGCCGTTTTGGTTTCGGGGGTCACTTTTTTATTCGTTCGTGGTTTTCCATTGGACTGGACTTTAATTACCTTTTTGCTGAGGCAGCGGATTTGGAAGTGAAACGGCAATTTCCTGCTGATTTTGCCAGTCCGACCAGCGCTCCGGGCATTGTTGACGAGGCTTGTAACCGTCTCGCTGGTACGCAAACCGAAGGAGAGACGCTCTCTGTTTTTGATTGTGAAGACAATGAAAGCATTGAAGGCAGGCGGGGGAGGTTCCTGAGACTTCGCCTCGATGGTTTTGAAGCGAAGCTAATGCTCCGCTTTCATTTCGGAGAAGGCATCTCTGGCAAAACGGCCTTCGAACGTCTGTTGGGTTGGGACAAAGAGGGTCGGGAAAAATCTCTGGTCGAACGGTTGTTTCCATCATCCGTTCGGGAAAAACTTCGGATCAATGGTGTTTTTAAAAATGAAACAGCTTACCGAATCAAGGAACCGGTCAGCTTTACAAAATCGCTCTTTCTTTTTCGGCTGAACAGTCGCTATGCCCTTACAAAAAAAATGGCGATTACCGCCCGCACACGTAGCTTTTATGATGTCATCTACGACCTGGTCGATATTGATACCATCAGTCCCAGACGTTTTCCCAAGACCATCCTGACACAACTTCCCGAAAACCCCAGTGCCGAAGAGGTCTCGGCAATCGATATCAGGAATTCACGATCCGTTGACATTGTGCAATCTGGCCTTGAATTCAGAGAAGTTTTTTTAGATATTAATTTAAAAAATGTCGATTTTCGTATCGGACGGCAAATTGTGAACTGGGGGGTCGTACCGGGTGCACGTGTGACCGACGAAATCAATCCCTTTGATTTTTCAGAGTTTATCCTGAGAGAGACCGATGACCGCTTCATCCCGCTCATGATGCTTCGCAGCAATTATTTTGTGGGAGACAGTCGCTTTGAACTGATCTGGATTCCGGAAATTGTGCCGCATCGGCCCGCTCCAAGAGGCTCCGAGTTTGAGCAATTTGAGATTCTGCCGGGTTTTACGCCCACCGAGTCCTTTCTGGATTCCGATCTAAAGCTTAATTCAGCGGCTTTTAAGAACAGTGAACTCGCATTTCGCATGATGCAAAACTTTAACGGTCTTGAGCTTGCGGTGACTGCATTTTATACCTGGGACGATTTTCCAACCAGTTTCCGTTCAATTGATGACGTTGGCGGGGAATTTGACGCTTCAAGAACGGCTCCCGACTTTTTTCCAGAGCAGAGACGGATCAAGATACTCGGCACAACCCTGTCCAAAAGTATCGGCAGACTGGTACTCAATGCCGAATATGCCTACACTTTTGATAAATTTTTTGGCACCCTGCTCACGGTTGGTGAAGTAAATCCGACCTTCGGCGAAGCGCAGCGGGACTATATGAAATACGCCCTTGGGATCGATTTTGCGTATCGGGGGACGGACCTGTCATTCTCCTTATTGCAGCAATATATTTTCAATTGGAACGCAAATATCCTGCAAGACCGCATCGACACCGTGCTCTCTTTCTTTGGTCGAAAAGCTTTCATGAATGAGCAGATTGTGACTCAGATGCTGGTCTTGTATTTTATCAATGATGAAGATGTGTTGTTGCGTCCAGTGGTGGAAACGCGGCTTTCAGACAATGTAAAATTCCGTTTCGGAGCGGACTTTTTTATCGGAGACCGGGGGCCGCGTGTCGGCGAGTTTGATTTTATCGGATTTTTCAAAGACAGCGACCGTTTCTATTTAGAGATTATTCGGAGTTTCTGAGCTTGAAATTCAGCGTGATGATAAAATTTTTTCTCCTCATTTTTTGTTTTACTGCTTTGTTTTATGGATGTGATTCCGACCCCTTTCCCGTCGGAGGAGACTTTTCTGGTGTCACCGAAGTCCCCTTTGTCACCACCCACACTTTTGATTTTAAAACCGGTACAGAGGAAATCTCCGGGGTCGAAGCGAACCTTCAGATCATTTCAGCCGCCGATGTTAACAACCTGAGTGTCGCAGCCAGCATCCCGGATCAGCTCTCGGAAAA
>CAZRYI010000259.1:0-3218 GCA_964604255.1 uncultured Nitrospirota bacterium | reverse complement strand
TAATGCCCGCCATCAAGCCCTGCGCTGCCGCTTCTTCATAACCGGAAGTGCCGTTAATTTGTCCTGCATGAAACAAAGCCAAAACCCGCTTAGTTTCAAGTGTCGGCCTCAGTTGCGTGGGCGGGACATAGTCATATTCAATTGCATAACCCGGCTGTAGAATTTTCGCCTGTTCCAAACCGGGAATACTTTGAACAAAGGCGGTCTGCACTTCTGCTGGCAGTGAGGTTGAAATGCCATTGGGATAAACCACGGGGCTGTTGCGGCCTTCAGGTTCCAGAAAAACCTGATGTCTCGGATGCGCACTAAACTTCACGACTTTGTCTTCGATTGAGGGACAATAGCGCGGCCCGATTCCCTTAATCACACCGGAATAAAGGGGCGATTCTCCCAAATGCGCCCGAATAAGATCGTGGGTTTTTTCGTTGGTATAGGTAAGATAACAGGGTAGTTGCTCGACTTGAAGCTGCTCCGTTGAATAAGAAAAAGGAAGAGGTGGCTCATCTCCATGCTGTGGTATCAGCTTTGTATTATCAATGCTTTTTGCATCAAGCCTGGGTGGTGTGCCCGTTTTAAGACGCCCCAATTCAAAGCCCAGGGTTTTCAAGTGCTCCGAGGCCTTTTCTGCACGCGCCTCTCCCATTCTGCCTGCCGGATAAGATGTGCTACCGATGTGAATCAAGCCTTTTAAAAAAGTCCCGGTGGTCAAAATCACGGCTCTTGAAGTGAATTTCAGCCCGCTGGATAGAATCACGCCGGTGGCACACAGGGCACCTAAATTATTTTTTTCGACGATGAGTTCATCGACCATGCCTTCGACAACGCTCAGATTGTTGGTTGAAAAAAGTATTTCCGTCATCACCGAGTGATAGAGACTTCGATCCGCCTGGGCTCGCAAGGCCCTCACTGCCGGTCCTTTTTTCATATTCAACATCCGAAACTGGATACCGGCGCGATCAATCACGCGGGCCATCTCCCCGCCCAGCGCATCAATTTCTCTCACGAGGTGTCCCTTTGCGATGCCACCGATTGCGGGATTGCAGGATAATTGCCCGATGTTTTCTTTCTTTAAGGTCAAGAGTAGGGTTGCCGCCCCCATACGTGCAGCCGCAAGCGCAGCTTCACAACCGGCGTGCCCTGCCCCTACAACAATGATTTCAAAGTTTTTATTCATTTTTTAGTTTTTCAAATGTTCCACGTGGAACATTTGAATTTCGTTATTTTCCGATACAAAATTGCCCAAAAATTTTATCTAGAATATCATCAAGGGTGGTTTCGCCGACAATTTCGCCAAGTGCGTCCAAGGCTTCACGAAGGTCAATAGCAACAAACTCCGGCGACAACTCCCCTTTTATCGCATCGCCCGCACGATCTAGCGCCGCTTTTGCAAGCTCCAGAGCATTCTTGTGTCGCAGAAGTGCTATTAAAGGCGGTTCTTTTTCCTGGCCTTGTACAAATAAAGCGACAATTTCATTGCGGAGCCGGTCGAGCCCTTCACCTGTTATCGTCGATAATTCGAGATAAGACCCTTCCGAAAACTCCGTTTTGATTGATGAGGGATCTAGTTTTTTTTCCAAGTCTGTCTTATTTAAGATAACAATTTTGCAGACATCCCGTAATCGCTCCAAAAGATCATGATCTTCGACAGACAGGGCTTCACTTGCATCTAAAACCAAGAGCGTTAAATCGGCTGCTTCTTGCGCCTTTAAGCCACGCTGAACACCCTCCCGCTCAACCGGATTTTCAGTCTCACGGAAACCTGCGGTATCAACAAATCGAACGGACATACCTGCCAAATGAATCGTCTCCTCCAAAAGATCACGCGTGGTGCCGGGAAGTGGACTCACTATCGCACGATCTTCTTGAAGCAATAAGTTTAACAGAGAAGACTTGCCAACGTTAGGCCGACCCACAATCGTAACACTCAAACCTTCCCGAATTTGTCGGCCTTTTTCATAATCTGCCAGCATCGCACCAATCTCGCCTGACAGCCACTTCACCCTACCTTCAAGTGTTTTTGGCCCGCTAAGAGGAATTTCGTCCTCCGAAAAATCGATTGAGGCTTCGAGTTGAGCCACAGCTGATAGCGCACCCTGCCTCAAAATAGACACTTTTTTTGAAAGTCGCCCCTTTAATTGACTCAACGCCCATTGACTATGGGTGGCGCTTTGGGCAGAAATTACCTCCATGACGGCTTCCGCCTGGGCAAGATCCATTCGACCAGCAAGAAAAGCACGACGCGTAAAAGCGCCGGGCTTAGCAAGTTGTGCACCTTGCGCCATTAACAGCGCCACTATTTTTTGAAGCAGGAAGGGATTACCGTGACTTTGGATTTCGACAACATTTTCGCCGGTGTAAGAATACGGCGCTTTCATTAAAAGCACCAGTACTTCATCCAGCACTTGCTGATCTGAGGGATCAATGATCTCCCCAAAATGGGCTGTATGACTTTTAAAAGAACGCAAGGGTTGCCGACCCCGAAAAATAGCGTCCGCAATAGGAAAAGCCCTTTTTCCGCTGATCCGAATCACCGCGATGGCAGAGCGACCCGGCGGGGTTGCAATGGCGCAAATCGTCTCTTCTTCGAACAATCCTTGTCGCTTCATGGGTTTCGGCGCACAGATTTGAGGTAATGAATTAGGCCGTTTGTTTCTTGATGTACTGTTGCTGGGCAATGGTGAGACAGTTATTCACAAGCCAGTACAGCACCAGGCCGGAAGGGAAACTTAAAAAGAAGAAGGTATAGACGATGGGCAAAAACTGCATAATTTTTTGCTGGGAAGGTTCCATTGTGGAAGGTTGCGTATATTGCTGTAGGAACATCGTCGCTCCCATGACGACGGGAAGCACATAATAAGGATCCATTTCTGAAAGATCCTGCACCCATAAGAAAAAGGGTGCTTGCCGCAAATCAATGGTCGTGTAGAGAATATTGAAGAGAGAAATAAAAACGGGAATCTGAACCAACATCGGTAAACAGCCACCCATCGGATTGACTTTTTCCGTTTTATAGAGCTTGATCAGCTCTTTGTTCATGCGCTCCTTGTCTTTTCCCCATTTTTTCTTCAGGGCGGCAACCTTCGGCTGAACTGCCCCCATCGCCTTCATGGCATCCAGGCTTTTCTTTGTAATCGGATAAAATGCCACTTTAATTAAAACTGTGACTAAAATAATGGCGATACCATAATTATTTGTAAAGGAATAGAAGAAGCGTAGCA
>CAZRYI010000258.1:0-3238 GCA_964604255.1 uncultured Nitrospirota bacterium | reverse complement strand
TCGTTTCGCCGATAGATCGTGTGAAGAGATGGGTTCGCTCTAAAATAGGGGTGGCAATCAGCGAAAAACCAAAGGCCGCGAAGCTCTCTCTCATGACTGAACAAATGATTTCCCAGCGTTTCGACTCTCCTGGCAGTAGGTCTTTAAACCCCTTAAGCGCTTGTACTTTTGACATATGACAGAAACCCTAAAAAAGGCCGCTACTATAGACGGGGATATTTTCAGATGTCAAGAAAAGTGAATTGAGGAAGCAGAGATATAAATGAATATGTTTTTCATAAAAAAAAAGGGGGGATGCATCACTGCATCCCCCCTTTTTTTGTTTACATTATGAAATCCTTATTCTACTAGGATTCCTTCCGAATATTTTGTCGTGGTGACCACGGGCATTGTGCCCATGTTATGTTCAACAAAATTAGGGACGGTGTCTAGATCGATTCCATCGGCATCGGATCCCTCTGAGAGGTCGAGGTTTCCGGTGTAGCTTGTTACCGGATTCAAGAACTGGCTGATCTCCAGTGGTTTGATCAGATAGGTCTTACTTGAATCTGTGGCATCGGTCACGACCGTGCCTGCCGGGATGTTGATGATTTTGTCTGAAATTGTGCTGTCCATGACAAAATCATTTTTACGGAGTTCTTCATATAGATCTGGCAGTCCGCCCATCCACCCATCATATTGCAATGAGAGGGTTTTAGAGGCCCCTGAATTGTTGTCTACGGTGATTGGGAGCAATCGAATCGGATCGTCGAGTAGTACATAAGCGCCATCACTATCAAGTAAGTAAGTGATTTTTCCGAAGTTTTCACCGTCTCTCGGGTAGTCCCAGTTGAACTGGGTCTCGGTTTCGATACCATCCACGTAGGCAACTAACCCCCACTGACCATTGGTAACCACTCCGCCGACAGTAACACCATCATTGGCAGCCCCTTGACTGTTTCTGTCGTTGTCTCCAATGGAAGCATAGAGCAATTTCAAGAATGTGGTGCTATTGCTCGAATCTGTGCCAAAAGTATAGGTGGAATCTTTGGCGACACTATCTCTATCCCACTGAGACCGAAATACCGTATTCGCCGCGATAAATGTGGAGACGTTCAAGGGATTCGCAACAGTCTGGATTTCCAGCTCAACTGTTGTCGTCGGATCTGTTTCGCCGTCTGGAATTTCTCGCAGGACGATGTAGTTGGTGCCACGGCTATTGATATACAACTCCTGATTGAGAGGCAGGGTATAGTCATTTCCCCCGTCGGAGAATTCCGGTGTCCAGGTTCGTTGGTCAAATCCAGACAGTGATTTTTCAATCCATCCAGTCTTGCCATCCGTGGTATCGCCGGTGTACTCAATGTAGATCGAACCGCCAATATTGACCCACATGTCATCTCCGTCACTCGGGGACAACTTTGTGCCACCACTGATTGCAGACATTTGTCCCGTTTCCGAGTTCATCTCCGCAGGATAGAAGCCCGCATTCCCGGAACCGGCAGAGGCTTCAGATAAATAGACGTAGTCCGCCGGTGCGCCCAATCCGCTGTTTGCACTCGGATCCCATCCGCTCACGTTTACAAATTTACGGGTGTTTTCGGCATCGGGTTCCAGTAGAGGTAAGGTGGGTGTAAAATCTTCCTCACTGCCGCAGGTCTGTCCAAATTCCGTCCATTCAGGGTTTACACAGGCATCCCAACGCATGAGAGACTGATTCCAACGAATATTGTAGCTCTTGTTGATGAAGGTCTCGACCGGCATATTCTGAATATCACTTAAAGCACCGGAAACAGTGGAACGTTTGATCAGGGTGCCGACAAAAGGAGCCGAAACCGTATAGCTTTGTGCTACGGCGTCTGCACCAAAATCATCGCGAGTGACCGTTGTTCCCGCAGCTACGCCGGATTCACCACCGCCCCAAAGTTCATGACGACCCTGCCACGCACCATAAAAGGCGTAGTTTCGGAAGCCATTTGAATCGGTATAAAAAACCGGGAAGCCGAAATTTTTTGTTTTGAAGATGTTGTCACCCGTCGCATGGTCGAACATGCCGTAGCGGTGGGTCATTTCGGTAATATTGTCCCTCTCCTTGTAGCTAGGGTTTTCTTCTGAATCTTTTTTTACGGCCATGTGCGTTGCATCATAGGCGTAGGTGACTTCAATTGTGTCCGGGCTGCAGTTGGGTGAGGTGCAACTTTCCCAATCCGGGTAAGAAACCATGCCAAAACCATTTGTCGCCGACTTATTTAAGATGGCTTTGACGACGATGGAATTGTTAGGGCCTTCAGGAAAACGTTGGTGGATTTTGATAATGGATTGTCCATCTGAGCCAATGGAAGCGGATGCTGCAAAAAAATCGGTGATTTGATCTCCAAACTTGACGTTCAAAGTCCAAACCCCGTAGTCGCTGAAAGAGCCATCTGCGGCTTGTGTCGCGGCCGCATAGACTTTGAATTCGGCTTTGATGACCTGTTGTTGCCCGTCTTCAACTGATTCGATCCAGGCCCGTACTCGCGTGACTTCCGCACCATCTTCAATGATGATGTCTGATTCCACAATCCACGGTTCCAGGGTTTTTGTTGCAACACCATTTTGTTCGTCCTGCCAGGCCACCATTGATTTGTAGGGGTCGGCGCCAATATTCGTTTCGTCAGCATAGTTGGTCTGTGCCAAGGCAGCGAGCACCTGCTCAACAATTTTAAATTGTTCCAGGGTCGGTTCATTGACATAGATATTGGTGAAAGTCTTGCTGTAATCCGAGTCAGAAGGCGCTGCAGCTTTGAAGGCAAGCAGTGCGGACTTCAGACTGATTTTTGATGCGCTTTCCGAACTATTTGTGGGCACCGCAGAAATTTCGGTCGGCAGGCTTAAGCCTTTCGCCGAATCGGTGGTTGTTGTAGAGCTCCCGCCACTGCTACAGGCAGCAAGGCTGAAACCTACCAACAAGGTTAAAAAGAGTCTTACCTTTTTCATTTTTTGATCTCCCTTTTAAAAACGAAGCCAAGTTTGTCGTTTGGCTTCCAGAGAGCTATTTTCTGGGTGTGCATTAAACAACGGAAGGTGTTCAGCGATACCCAATAAAAAAGCCCATTTCATAAGTGAAATGGGCCAACCAGTTTACAGACGCGAAGTTCCTATCTTTATCGGGTCTGTCCTAGGTGGCCCAACCAGCATGTCCTTGCGAGCAAACCCGCGATGACGAAGCTTTGTGACTTTGCGTCCCGGCCTTTCGACCGGTTTGCCGTTTCTGTGGACA